>JAJRWO010000250.1 GCA_024276775.1 Gammaproteobacteria bacterium
AAGACTCAGGTGTTTATAGCTCATTTGCAGCCTCTGCTTTTGGTTTCATAGCCTTGCATTGTACCCTGGGTCTTGTTTATTTCAGGGGGTGGATGCCTAACTACTTTCAGAGGTTATGCACTTACTATACGAATTCAGGCTGGCTGAATTTCGAAAGGCCTCAATAAAGTTTTTTCAAAAAATAGATAATTTCGCCGATGAATTATTTTCGTTGCTAGGTGGTGGCTTTGAAGGACACAATTACTCCTAAATTTAAAACGCTTTGGGTATATAATGTTTGCAAATGGTGCCGAAGCAGCGATGCGGGTTTCGGTGCTACACGCTTTCTATTCCTTACGTCTTGAGAGCAAAAAATAACAATGCAGATTAGCCAGCTCGATCATCTGGTGCTGACGGTTCAAAGCATAGATAAATCCGTAGGGTTTTATCAATCTGCTCTGGGCATGGAGAAAATTTATTTTAGCAATGGTCGTGTGGCACTAAAATTTGGTGATCAAAAGATTAATCTCCATCAACATGGCCATGAACTTGAACCCAGGGCGTACTTGGCTATGCCCGGCAGCGCTGATCTGTGTTTTATAACCCCCCTGATACTTGAACAAGCCATGGCACACATCAGAAAAATCGGTATTAAGATTATTGCCGGCCCGCTTGAGCGCACGGGAGCAAAGGGTCCAATTTTGTCATTTTATTTTAGAGATCCAGACCAGAATCTAATTGAGGTTGCCAACCAACTTCCCAACGAGGCAGCACCATGATAGAAATTTTTGATCGAAAAGGCTTTGACTGTATCGTTCGCGTTGAGGCCAGTAGCTTGCAAGGGGTAGATCTGAGTGGCCAGGATTTAAGCAATGCCAATCTGGTGCAGATGGATCTGCGTGATGCTAACCTGAGTAATTGTAAGCTGGTGGGGGCGGATTTACGGCTGGCCAACCTGACAGGGGCCGATCTCAGCGGTGCCGACTTGACCAACGCTGAGATTATGTCCTGTCAGTTTGACGCCGTTAAGGCGATGAATATAGTGCTGGGTGAACTCAAGCTCGATAAACAGCAACGCAGCGCACTCAAAAAAGGCGGTGCCGAGGTTGGCAAGCAGCCATTGGATATTATGATCCAGCAGGGCTGATTTCATTGCCCAGCGGAAAAAATGCTAGCGCACAAACCACCTGATTACGGCCATTGGCCTTGGCAGCGTACAAAACCTGGTCGGCCTGGCCAATCAGAATATCGGCTGATTTTTTGTCCAGATGGGTGTTGGCCTCAGCCTTTAGTGTCGCGACACCAATGGAAATTGTGATATTGAAAGGCTCAAGATCCAGCAAATCAAAAATCCGCTTTTCAATGCCGCGACGGATGCGTTCAGCGACCTCTTCGGCCTCACCAATGTCGGAATTTGACAGCAAGGCACTGAACTCTTCACCACCATAACGAGACAGTACATCACTGCTGCGCAGCTGGGTACGAATGATCGATGCCACTTCACGCAAGACTAGATCACCCACCTGATGACCGTAAGTGTCATTCACCCGTTTGAAAAAATCCACATCCAATAGCATGCAGGAAAGTGGCTTACCGGAACGCCCGGCAGCCTCCACCTCTTCGCTAATACGCTGGTCAAAAAAACGGCGATTGTTAATAGCCGTTAGTGTATCCGTCAGGCCTTGGCGTTTGAGCCGCTCCAGGTTAATGCTATTTTCAATGCAGATTGCCACAACGGCGGCAAAATGCTCGAGAAAATCAGTCCGCACACCCCGGACAAATTTTTCAGTGCTATCGCTACCAATATTAAAGCTGCCTATCAAACGACCATGACGCACCAGTGGCAACAATACAACACTGGCGGGTTTTTTGTGTTCATGCTTAAACAAACGGGCATGCTTGCTGGGGCGATAAGCCCCCAAGCCAGGAAACAGTGATGCCGAATAGAGCGCTTCCATCTCATCCATGCTGGAGACAAACATTAATGACGGTTTTTTTTCGAGATTAATGCCTTCATCCTTAAAGATGTGCTGCACTTCATGTTTAGGATCAAACAACAACAGGCTGGCATGGTCCCAGCCCACTGCCGGGTCAGGGTTAAGCAGGCTATCGATCAGTTCAAGAATGGAGTTCAGGCTAACCAGCTTCAGCTCAAGGGCCTGAAAGCGGCGTAGCTTGCGTTCATTATTGCGCGCCTCATCGATAAAGTCCGTCATCTGCTGTTTCAGCAAACGGGTCTCGGTATTTTGATCTCTACTGCTCATACCAACATGACTGTTGGGAAAAGCACGCTGTGACCTGGGTAATGACAACATACACAACCTCATATCCAACAAAAAATCGTTTTGGCAAGCTCATCACGGAAGTTTTTTCAAGCGTGCCTTTTGATCCGCAAAGCAACAGCACTTAAGCGCTGCTTTCTTCTCATCCCATGGTTCGCTTGGTCTTAATTATTGACCACCAATATCATGCTTATTATCGGCTACTAAGCGGGCTTCTTTAGCACTAAATTAACACTTAAACCCTACCAGTGATTTAGGTAATAACAGCGCAGGCAAGCAACCTCCGTTATAATGCGCCTCCATGAACCTCGACTTCCTCCAACCCCTGCTTGACTGGATTAGCCTGAACCCCGGCTGGGCTGGGTTATTTGTGTTTCTGGTTGCCTTCAGCGAATCACTGGCCATTGTCGGTCTGTTCATGCCCGGCGTGGTGCTGATGTTTGGCATCGGTACTTTGGTCGCATTGGGAACCATCGAGTTCTGGCCAACCTTCTGGCTGGCGGTGGCCGGTGCCATTGCTGGCGATGGTCTCAGTTTTTGGCTCGGTGTTCATTTCAAAGACCAACTGCGCGAACGCTGGCCCTTTAGTCGTTACCCAAGGTTGTTCGCCAAGGGAGAGGGGTTCTTTCTGCGCCACGGCGGCAAGAGCATTTTATTTGGCCGCTTTGTTGGCCCGGTGCGTCCTATCATCCCTGTTACTGCTGGCATGCTGGGCATGTCGGCATGGAAATTTTTTAGTGTCAACGTCGCCTCGGCACTGATTTGGGCGCCTGCCTATCTATTGCCAGGCGTGGTGTTTGGTGCCTCACTGGGATTGGCGACCGAAGTAGCATCACGCCTGGCAGGCCTGATACTGATGTTGCTCCTCACCACCTGGCTCAGTTTGTGGTTGTTAAAACGCCTATATCTTTTTCTTTCCCCCAAGGCCACCGCCGGCGCTGATCAACTGATTTACTGGGGTCGTAACCACAAACACCTAGGGCAACTCACTGCCGCCATCGTCGACCCACAACAGCCCGAACTTAAAGGGCTGAGCATCATCGCTATCGGTCTGGGGCTGATGGCCCTGCTTATCTTCAACCTATTCCAACATTTCAGCCCTGGGCCATCATTGGCCCGCTTCGACAGCAGTATTTATCATCTGCTGCAAGAATTACGCACACCTTGGGGAGATCAGCTGATGGTGCTGATATCACAACTGGGGGACGGCATTGTTCATATTGTACTGGTCACCAGCCTGTTGCTATGGCTAATGGCAAAACGGCATTACCTTGCCGCTGGCCACTGGCTGGCCGCCGCGCTATTTGCCGCGCTGATCACCTGGCTGCTGAAACAGGCGACTCAATTGCCACGCCCCAATGCAATGTTCGATGGCGCAATGGCCTTTAGCTTTCCCAGCGCTCACGTGGTTTACGCCAGTTGCAGTTTTGGTTTTCTGGCAGTGCTGATAGCTCAGGAACTCAAACCACAGCAACGCTGGTACTGTTATGCCGGTGCGATGTTAATTATTCTCAGCATTGCTTTTTCGCGCCTCTATTTAGGGGCGCACT
>JAJRWO010000251.1 GCA_024276775.1 Gammaproteobacteria bacterium
AGACACTCGGACCACACCTGCATCACGTAAATCAGCCAGCACGGCCAGCACATCTGCCTGGCTTTCACCCAGCCCCAGCATCAAGGCTGACTTGGCCTCAACCCCCGATTGCCTGGCGGCCAATGCCAATAAATCTAGCGAACGTTCATACCGGGAACCCTTGCGTACTACCTTATATAGTGCCGGTACAGTCTCAACATTGTGACCCCAGACCAGCGAGCCACCCGCCACTGAGTCACAGATCAAATCAACGGCGGCTTGCTGGCCTTGCTGAAAATCGGGGCTAAGAATCTCCAGGCCGATGTCAGGCTTGTCCTGGCGCAGGCGTTTGAGCAGTTCGGCATAGATGGCCGCGCCACCATCGGGCTGGTCATCACGATTAACCGAGGTCAGTACCACGTAATTTAATCCCATCTTCATCACGGCCTCAGCGACGCGACGTGGCTCGTCAAGGTCAAGAAAATCAGGCCGACCGGTCTTAACATTGCAGAAACCACAAGCGCGGGTACAGGTATCCCCCAGCAACATGAAGGTTGCCGTGCCGCGGCTCCAGCACTCGGCACGATTGGGACAATGCGCTTCTTCGCAGACCGTATTCAGAGACTGGCTCTTAATCACGCTGGCGGTCTTGTTATAAACAGCATTGCCCCCCAAACGTTGGCGAATCCAGCTTGGCATGCGGCTAACATTAGGGGTAGAAGAATGATCAAAAACTGGAATATGGATTGCCATATCTGGGTATCTCTGGATTGCCATCGTTAAAAACAAAAAAGGGCGATAGGCAAGCGGTTCTCGCCTGTCTATCGCCCCTCTGTCCGGTGACCTGAGAGTGTTTACCCCCTTCGGTGTGCATTAATAAAGCCGCTCTCCAGAGCCAACCACCAGCCACGATCCTGAAGCCTGAGCGATTCCGGGCGGTTGCGCCTTCGGCGGTGTCGATAACGACACTCTCTCCCGTGGATGGTCTTGGTTGAGGCGGCACTATACCGTATATCCATTAGCAAAACCAAGCTTGTGGTTTTATGCAGAGCGTTCACAGGCATAAGCGACTACAACAAAACAGCCCATATTTACACCTCTAAGGCTTGCAAAAAACAACATGCCTTCTTGATCAATTTTAATGTGAAGTTGCTGAAGCAGGGCATAAAAAGCTTTGTCCTGTAAAACCTTCATGCGCCCCATGTTCTTCATAAGGCTATGGGCATAGACTCGGTCGGTTCAAAAAAGTAACCGTGACTGTAGAAAAAATTGAGGCAGTTTTCTCAAGGATAAACTGGGTTGAAAGGTATTGGCAGTGATTATTCCAGGTTTAATCAATCACAACACTGGTATTGGTAATGCCTTTATCAATGAGTTTGAAGGCCAGTCGTTGAGCGGCCTGGTCGCTGGGCAATGGACCAATCCGTACCCGGAAGACCGGCAGAGTAGGGTTGTCTCCCGGGAGAATATGGATGGGATGGTTGGCCATGTTTGTTAGGCGGTTGCGCAGATTTTCGGCATTGGTTTTTGAGCTAAATGCACCTATCTGGAGATAGATGTGCCGAGCGACGGCATTGTTGGCGGACGTTGATGGGGCAAGCGCCTGCACGCTGACGTCTGCGGTGCTTGGTGGGTTGCGGTGTGCGACAGGGTTGCTTGGGTCAATGGCGCGGATCTCGACCCGGCCGGTGCCCGTCTTGTTAATCCCCAGTTTGATGGCTGCTGCATACGATAGATCGATAATCCGGCCATCGTGAAAGGGGCCGCGGTCGTTGACCTTGACGATGAGCTGGTGGCCGTTATCGAGATGAGTGACTTCAACATAAGTCGGCAAGGGCAGGTTCTTGTGGGCTGCGGTCATGGCATACATGTTGTAACCCTCACCACTGGAGGTGCGGCGACCATGGAACTTGGTGCCATACCATGAGGCAATGCCTTGCTCGATAAAGCCTTGGCTGCTTTTCAAGGTTTTGTAATGCTTGCCGAATACTTCATAGGTGTCTGGATTGCCGTATTTGCTGATTGGCTCGTGCCTGGGGACAGGATTGGGAATGGCATCAACATCGACGTAGACATTGGGTGCGCCATCACCTGGCTGAAACGGGCTGGATGAGCAACCGGTCAATATAACCACTATGATGGCCAATAGGGTGGTTTTTGCTGATTGAGTGCCGCTGTGTATCGTTAAGTTCATTCAGGCGTTATCGCTGGTTATTGTTTTGTGATTCTGTGTGGGCTTGGTACTGTTGCTTGATGCGCTGACTTAATTGGAACACTGCCATGGCATACAGTTCACTGTGGTTATAACGGGTAATGGCATAAAAATTTTGCAGGCCAAACCAGTATTCCGAGCCTTGTTTATTCTCTAGCACAATCAGGTCTGCCTTTGTCTGTGCGGCGATTGTTTCTGTTGGCTGATAGCCTTGATTTAACCAGTGCTGGACGGATTTGCTGGGTTTTTTCAATCGGCCCATTTTTTGTGGCCCCTGCTGAGTCGCGTTGGCCTTAATGGCAATGGGTTGGTTGTGCTGCCAGCCGTGACGAGACAGGTAGTTGGCAATGCTGCCAATGGCGTCGGCATTGTTGTCGAGCAGGTCGCGCACGCCATCGCCATCAAAGTCGACGGCATACATGCGGTAGCTGCTGGGCATGAATTGCGGCTTGCCCATGGCACCAGCGTAGGAGCTGGTAATGGTGAGTGGC
>JAJRWO010000025.1 GCA_024276775.1 Gammaproteobacteria bacterium
GTTGGGCATTAACCAGATTTTCAGCTAAGGATCGGGGGTGTTTCATGGCGTCCTGGATGGCGCGTTTGGTAATCTCGTGAAAAACAACACGGTGAACGTCTTTATTTTTAAGCAGTTTTTTTTCTTTTAGGTATTCGCAAATATGCCAGGAGATCGCCTCGCCTTCTCTGTCCGGATCAGTTGCGAGATACAGGGCGTCAGCCTTCTTGATGGCCTTGGCAATGGCATCGATATGCTTGGCATTTTTTTCGATAACCTGATACTTCATCGCGAAGTCGTTATCTGGATCGACAGCGCCTTCCTTCGGCAACAGGTCACGCACATGACCGTAAGAAGCGAGAACTTCAAAGTCTTTACCAAGATATTTCTTGATGGTTTTACACTTTGCCGGTGACTCTACAATGACTAGATTTTTGCTCATGAATAAGACTTATTTGTTTTGTCTGTGGTTTTGGTGGTAACGGTCAAAATGACAGAAGGTTTAAATGTAAAGTAGGTGATCATTATTATTTTAATACAATTTTCGCAGGCTATTTTTTGGCCTTCAAGGTGCTGCGAAGACAAGCATAGCAGCAACACTGAAGGCCGGAAGATAGACACAAAAATGTTAAAATAATGATGTCCTCGTGCTTAAGTACATGCTCAGTGGAGCGGGTCAGTGAATTCATCAAAGATCAAGTCTTCCATCCAGGCAAAGGCGGCTTCGTCGCTTGATTGGTTGAACAGCACCATTAGAATGACCCATTTCAGTTGCAGTAGATCAATTTCCTGGGTTTCCAGTGCCATGGCGCGATCAATCACCAGTTCGCGAGCAATGGGATTCAGGACGCCGGTCTGTTCCAGAAAAAGGATGAAGCCACGGCATTCCAAGTCCATTTTGGCCGTTTCCTGGCTGCAGTAGACACGTAATGAGCGTCCCGACAGCGGGCTGCTAAAGGCGTTTTCCTGGGCGTTGCTAAGCGCGTCAATCCAGTTGAAGGCTTTTTCAATATCTTGGTTATGAAATCCAGCCCTGTCGAGGTGTTTGCGCAGTGAATTTTGCTCAGGCATCGCACCCGTTTCACTGTCGAGACAGTGCTCAAACAGATACACCAGAATGTCGAGTATATTTTCTTTCATTTGTGGTTTACAGCCCTTATATAGAGTCCACCTGCCAGAGAGGATACCATTCCCCGCAATTCCAATACCAGCAGAATCGAGCTGATCTGCTCTGCCGATAGCTTGCTGCGTTCGATTAAGGTGTCAATGCCGCATGGATCGTGCCCAACAATTGATAGTAATTCCAATGTGTTGGAGTCAAGATCTAAATCCGCTTCGGAGCCGGGGGTTAAGGTTGGGACGGTGTTCAGCCGGACGCTAAGCTCCTCGATAATATCTGTTGTGGTTTCCACCAGCTTGGCACCCTGGCGGATAAGTTGATGGCAGCCGCGTGCCAGCGGGTTATGGATAGAGCCTGGAATCGCGAATACCTCAAGGCCTTGTTCGTTGGCGAGCCGAGCCGAGATTAATGAGCCGCTTCTGGGGGCGGCTTCAACCACCAGAATGCCGAGGCTGAGCCCGCTGATGATGCGGTTACGGCGCGGGAAATGATCAGGCAGTGGTGGGGTGCCAATGGGGAATTCAGAGACAATAGCACCGTTTGCAGCAATGTCATGGGCCAGCTGCCGGTGTCTGGCCGGATAAACCCGGTCAAGGCCGGTGCCGGTAACAG
Source organism: Gammaproteobacteria bacterium (assembly GCA_024276775.1). GTDB lineage: Bacteria > Pseudomonadota > Gammaproteobacteria > Tenderiales > Tenderiaceae > Tenderia. The sequence continues at coordinate 1,712 of JAJRWO010000025.1, forward strand.
CAATGGTTTTGCCGTTGTTGGCCAGCGCACCTTTGTGGGCGGCAGCATCAATGCCCAGGGCCATACCGCTGGTGATGGTAAGTCCGGCCTGGCTTAGGCTTTGGGCAAAATGAAAGCTGTTTTCTTTGCCCCCTGCACTGGGGTTGCGGCTGCCGACAATGCCCAGTTGGTGTGTGCTGAGAAGCGTGCTATCACCGATGATAAAAAGCAAGGGTGGGGCAGAGTCTATTTGTTTCAGTTGTGGTGGGTAGCGTTGATCATGGAGATTGATAATGTGGTGGTCGGCATTGCTGTTGAGCCAGTTAAGATCCGTCTCAATCAAGCGCCAGTCGGGTTGCTTTAGCCATTGTTTGGTTTTGTTGGGCAGGTCGAGTCGGTTGATTTCGCTTGCCCCGGCGCCCAGCAAGCGGCTCGGTTCGTGGTAATGTTCTAATAAAACACTGTAGCGGCGAAGACCGATGCCGGGGCAGTGCAGCAAGGCCAACCAAGCGGCCAGTGACGTGTCGGTTTCAGGCGTCTGCTTGGCAGGTTTGGTTCTGGTGGCATCCATGCCACCAGCCTATCACTTTACGTCATGGCTTGGTAATGGGGTCACCGGCACGAATGTCTTTGACAGCCTTCATTACTAAGGCGTAACTAATGCGATCAAAAGTGTTAATGACCATCAGCAGGCCGGAGCGTTCATCGGGCAGCTTGATCTCAGGTTTGAAAAACCCCTTGGCGTGTTTGTCGAGAATAACATCACCTTTTTTTCGTGCCGCCAGTACGTGGCCGGGTTTCAGCCCGTCCCGTTTGCCCAGATTAATAACAACGGTTTGGTACTGTCCAGCGTGAGACATGCCATCCAGTATCGAGATGATCTGACCGCCGACGACAGACTCTGGAGAGTGTGGCGTGAAGGTGTTGTCAATGCGCTTCTCGTCAGTTTTCATGACAACATCCCCTAGCCGGGTTTCCTGGTAGCTTTCAACAATGCGCAGCGTCGCCGGTTGGCCTTGTAGTGTTAATTCTGCATCGGAGACGTGAATTGCCTCGTAACCCAGGATTTCGTTGTTATTATCTGGATTGCGATAGACATTGTTGATGCGATAAATACTGTAGTTCTTGCTTTCATCTTGCCTTAGGTTGGACACATAAATTTTGCTACCGGCACCGCTGATAAGGTGATTGTCTTCAGCCCGACTGACATGCCCGGCATTTTCCATTTCAGCCTCGGTTAAAATGCGAGGCCGACTTAGGAACTGAGAGATGGCATTGGTCGGGATGCCACTGATGGCGCTTTCAATACGGCTGGTGCGGGCAGTGGGGGATAGTTTGATGGTGGGTCGGCCGCGTGTCAGCTCAAGTACGGGTTTGCCGTTGCGATAGACCAAACTAATGACATCGCCAGGGTAAATCAGGTGTGGGTTGTTGATCGCCGGGTTGTTATCCCATATTTCCGGCCAACGCCAAGGGTCGCGCAGAAAAGTCGAGGATATATCCCATAGAGTGTCACCTTTGACGACCACATGGCGTTGTGGGTGATTTGGGTTAAGTTCCAAGGTGTCGGCAAACAGACTGGTGCTTATGCAGCAGCACGCTACAATGGCTAACAGTGCTTTCCTGATTGACATAAAACTATCCTTAAATTATCGGGCTCTGCGCTAAGTGTATTCAAATTAGCGGTATCACTGCAACAAAGCTTAGCAAAGATCTTGCTGTTTACGGTGATATCATTTCAGTTCAGCAGTATAATCGGCACTTTACGTAAATAATTAATGTTTTGTTATGCCAATCAAGTCTATATTGCACTTTCCTGATAAGCGCTTAAGGAACCCTTGTCGGGCAGTGGTTGACGTTGATGACAAGCTTCGCAAGCTTGTCGATGATATGTTCGAAACCATGTACGAGGCACCGGGTATTGGTCTGGCTGCGCCGCAGGTGGGGGTTTATGAGCGGCTGATGATCATCGATGTTTCTGAAGACAAAAATGCGCCGCAAGTTTTTATCAATCCTGAGTTACTGGAAACTCGCGGCAATGAGATGATGGAAGAGGGTTGTCTGTCGGTGCCAGGTATCTATGAAGATGTTGAACGGGCAAAATGGGTTCGTGTTCGCGCCCTGGACCGGAATGGCAACCGCTTTGAAAAAGAGGTCGAAGGGTTGGAAGCCGTTTGCATTCAGCATGAAATAGATCATCTTGATGGCAAGCTGTTTGTTGACTATCTCTCTGCCCTGAAGCGTCAGCGAATTCGTAAAAAAATGGAAAAACAGCGTCGCCAAACGCTTTAAACCTGGATACTTCTTCCCAATGTCGGAATACTAATGTCTACACCGTTGAACGTAATCTTTGCTGGTACACCAGACTTTGCCGCCGAAGCGCTTAAGGCATTGTTACGGTCGCAGCACTCGGTAATGGCGGTTTATACCCAGCCGGATCGCCCTGCCGGACGGGGCCGTAAGCTGAAATTTGGGCCGGTCAAACAACTGGCCTTAGCGCACGATATTGATGTCTATCAGCCAGTCAGTTTGAAAAATGCTGAAGCACAGCAGCAGATTGTGGCTGCGGGTGCTGATGTAATGGTCGTGGTGGCCTATGGTTTATTACTGCCTGTGGCAGTGCTAGAGGCACCTCGACTGGGCTGCCTCAA
>JAJRWO010000252.1 GCA_024276775.1 Gammaproteobacteria bacterium
CCGCCCCTCGCGGGTTGGCCCTTGCCATTCGCTAGTAGTTATCGTCTACTAACAACACGGTGTTCGACGGTGATCTTCCTACAGAGGACTTTCACCTCATTAGTTCATGCCCATGCTGGGCGTACACAAGACAAATCAAACGGACAGTTTAAAGCGTCACTTTTTTTGCTTGCGCAAAAACGTGCCTCTTTAAATTGCCGCTGATTTTATGAAGGTAGCTTTCACCTGGATGATATTCGCCACATTCATGAGGATGAAGCGTTGCGCACTGTACTGGCAAGACACTCCCCCAAGCGACCACCGTCGGGGATTGGCTGAGGCGAATGGGTGATCAGCCGCACATCCAGGATGCTTGGATAGAGGTTAATAAAGCCCTGTTACAGCCCGCCTTACACCACTGCAAAAAAGTGACACTGGATATTGATGCCACAGAGATTGTTGCTGATAAAGCTGATGCGCAGTGGACGTACAACAAGAACACTAACAGTAGGCGCTTTAGGCGAAGGCAATATGCCCATGGTCGGGCATATTGCACAAACCGGGCAGGTGGTGGTGGTCGATTTTCGCTAAGGCAATATAGCGCCCGCGAAGGATAACCTGGCATTTATCAAGCAATGCCAACAGTCGCTCCCTGAAGGTTGTCTTTTGGATGCCCTGCGTATTGATGCGTCGGGCTAGCAAACAAAAATCATTGAATATTGCGATGAGCACAGCATCGACTATGCGATTCGCACCAAAACCAGCGCGGCCATGCGGGCACAGATTGATGCGGCGTTAGAGCAAGTGCTTATCGCACTACAGGAGTTTGAGCCGCCGCCAATTTTAAGAAGCTTACGACACAAATGACGGTTCTACAGGATAAATCCGTCCAAAGTGGCCACATATGCTGAATAGAGGCTCCGAGGAACGGTTTTTTGACTAAACTTCTCAGTTACTCGCGCTGTGATGACCCGTAATAAAACTTGAAGGGAGATTCAAAGGCCCTTGGAGTCCTGGTGAAACCCTATCTGGGGATTTGGGCAACAATTTAGAGTGTTATTTCTACTTAAGCTTTGCTATACTACGCCCCGTGCTGCTGACGTAGCTCAGCTGGTAGAGCAGCTGATTTGTAATCAGCCGGTCGTCTGTTCGAATCAGATCGTCAGCTCCATTATTCAAGAATCTAGCCTTTCGGGCTAGATTCTTTTTTAGTTTTAGCCCCTTCAAAATCCCGCATCGAGCATAATTATTTACTCAAAGAGATTGAGCAGCCTCATCATATCAATCAACAAACTGAAATAATCCCCGGATCGGTCATGAAATGCTGAAACATTCCAAACGCACCATATTGATCGCTGCGGGCATCATTACCTATAGAACACCATGAAAAATAGGATGAAACAGGTTATCCTTAGTAGGCTTAAGGGTGAAAATATTCATATCTTTGCGCGTATTATTGCCGTGGCAGATGTATTTGACGCCTTTTTTTCAGAGCGTGTTTATAAAAAGCCATGGTCAATAGAAAAAACAATCAGCTGGATGAAGGAGCAGAGCGGTAACCATTTTGACCCAAGCCTGATTGATATCTTTCTTGAAAATGTAGATTTGTTCGTTACCCTATATAATCAATATACGGCCGAAAAGTAGACTGACTTAAATTTAAGGAGAAGCATTGTGACAAAAGCAACAGCAAGGCATTTATTAGTAGAAACTGAAACACAGTGCAACGAAATAAAGGCTCAGATAGAAAGTGGTGCTGATTTCGTAGCCCAGGCCAAACAACACTCAAAGTGCCCTTCGGGCCAGCAGGGTGGTGACCTGGGCGAATTTGGACCCGGTATGATGGTACCTGAGTTTGATGCGGTTGTTTTCTCTGCCCCCTTGAATGAAGTACAAGGGCCTGTACAGACTCAATTTGGTTATCATCTGCTGGAAGTGATTAGCCGGACAGAATAAATACGTCAGTTTGATCGAAATAACAAAGGGGTTTTAAAGAGATGAGCGAACAACAGTTCCAAATTCTGGTCAACGGCACACTGACTGAAGGCGTCCAGCTTGAGCACGTTAAACAAAATGTCGCCACACTTTTTAAAACCAGCGTTGACAAGGTCGCCCCCATGTTTTCTGGCCGCAAGTTAGCGGTAAAAAAAGGCTTGGACAAACAAACTGCCTTAAAATATAAAGCTGCCATCAACAATGCAGGACTGGCAGCTACAGTCATCGCCATGGCTGACGAAACAACCACCAATATCACTTTGGCAGCCACTGGCAGCACCATAGACTACACCCCAGCGGCTGCACCGGCAAATATAGACACCAGCGACCTTGTGATGGATGCCGCAGGTGCAACGCTTGTTGAACCAAGCACCATCCCAGAGCCTGACATTGATACCCATCAGATAAGCATAGGCTCAGTCGGCGAAGATGTGATGCAGTACGAGGCGATCCCAGATGCCGATATCAACACCGACAATCTCTCCATGGCCGAAGTCGGCGAGGACATAATGACATATGAAAAAGTGATATCCGCTGATATTGATACCCGTCATTTAAAGCTAGACTCAATCACATAATAGCTCAAAAATACCAACCAGAGAATTTTTCCAAAAAGTGTAAGGCGGCCACATCAATCACCTGCCACTTAGGAAGGGAAATCATATCAACGCGAGTTCACCCTGGCAATCAACGCCCTAGCACTACCCGAAAACCATTGCTATTGTCCTCAAACTTGGCCTCATAGGTGCCACGCACAGTAGAACCGAGATAATTCGCCCGATTGGCCCAACCACCACCACGTAACACCCGTTGACTGCAATCACCGCCACTCCAAACCCGGCTATCGGATGGTGCGCCATTATAATCGTCATGCCAGCAATCCTGCACCCACTCCCAAACATTGCCGTACATATCGTACAAACCCCATGGATTAGGCTGACCACGTCCCACTGCCTGAGTACCAATCCGGCTGTTGGCATCAAACCAGGCATAACGCGATAGCTGGCCTACATCGTCACCAAAAAAATACGACCCTTTACTTCCGGCGCGCGCGGCGTATTCCCACTCTGCTTCTGTTGGCAAACGATACTTGTTGGTTCCCTCGATGCGGTTCAGTTCTTCGAGAAAGCTTTGTGTCTCCAGCCAGGTGACATTTTCCACTGGCCGACGCGGGTCTTTATAGTGGCTTGGATTAAAACCCATCACCGCTTGCCACTGGGCCTGGGTTACTTCGTGAGCCGCGATATGAAAGGAACCCACGTCAACGTCATGGGCCGGGGCACGCCCCGGAGCATTGTCGCCCATCACAAAACGACCGCCTGGCAATTTCACCAAGCGCATGCCAATACTGTTATTGATCACTTCAAACACTTTTTGCAACTGCGGTTGCTCGTCCTGCTGCGTGCTCAGTGTCGCCAAACCACCCGCCACTGCCAACACCAGCAATACGGCGACCCCCCATCTGGTGATTTGCCGTCCTTCTGAATCCACCTGATCTGTCATCATTTCACCTATGCTCCGGCCAAGCCGGATACCATTGACCATGTTACTATTTGCTGCGCTAAAATAAGCGTCCGATAATAGCGCGATCCCGGCCCTAACCACCAGTAGAAACCAATGAGCGAACCAACAGCTAGCACTACAAACGTTAATCATGGCCACAAACTGACCCGCCTGCGGCACCATATGCAGCATACCATCGTCGGCCAAAGCCAACTGATCGAGCGCCTGCTGGTTGGCTTGTTGGCTGATGGTCATTTGTTGTTGGAAGGCCTGCCTGGCCTGGCCAAGACCACCGCTGTTCACACGCTGGCCGATGGTATGGCACTGAGTTTCCGCCGTATCCAGTTCACACCCGACCTGATTCCGGGCGACATCACCGGTGCTGATATCTTTTTACCCCAGGAAGGCGAATTTAAATTTATCGCAGGGCCAATCTTTAATGAAATAGTCTTGGCGGACGAGATCAACCGCGCCCCGCCCAAGGTGCAATCAGCGCTGTTGGAGGCGATGCAGGAACGCCAGGTCAGCACCGCTGGTGTCACACGGCGACTGCCAGAAATTTTTCAAGTCATCGCCACCCAGAACCCGCTCGAACATGAGGGCACTTACCCACTGCCTGAAGCACAACTGGATCGATTTCTGATGAAAATTGAACTGGGTTATCCGCAACAAGACGACGAGCTGGAGATACTCAAACGGGAAACCGGGAAACTACAAAATGGCAGCCAACACAGTGGCCAGGCCGTACTGACTCCGGCTGAGATCATCGCCGCCCGCAACGAGGTCAACCACATTTTCATCGATGAGATGTTGCAGCGCTACATCGTCACCCTGGTGAGCGCCACCCGCAGCCCCGGCAGTTGGATTCCAGCGGCCAAAGAGTGGCTGGCCTATGGTGCCTCACCACGGGCAACGCTGGCCCTGGCTCGTTGTGCCAAGGCGCAAGCCTATCTGCGCCAACGTGACTTTGTTGAACCCGCCGACATTATCGATCTGGCCTACGACGTACTGAATCACCGCATCGGCCTCAGCTTTGCCGCGCGTGCCGAAGGCATTAGCAGCCATCAGATCATTCAGCAACTTGTGGATGTCATCCCCGTCCCTTAATTTTAGATTAATGACTAGCAAAATGCTTCTCTCTGCCCGTGAATTAGAACGATTACGTTTCCAGGCGCAGCGTCTGCCTGGTTACCATGCCCACGGCACCAGTCAACTCAGCGGCGCGCAACTATCTCTGCAACGCGGCACGGGATTGGAGCTGGAAGACCTGCGCCCCTATCAAATTGGCGACGATGTGCGCCACATCGCTTGGCGCGCCACCGCCCGCAGCGGCCACCCCATCAGCAAGGTGTTCCGTGCCGAACGCCGTCAACGAATTTTGTTGTTGATTGAACAACACCCCGGTATGGGCTTCGCCACCCGAGGCGAACTCAAGGCCACGGTTGCCAGTCGCGCCACCGCCCTGATCAGCTTTGCCGCCCTGTGCCAGGGGGCTGAAATCGGCGGTATGCTGACAGGGCAACAAAACCGATTTTTCCAACCCGCCACCCAGTTGGATCAGGCGCTGACAATGATCGACCACGTTAACAGCCACCCTGGCCATCACGACAGCTTAGCCGATCCCGCCAGCACGATTAAGCAGCTGCAACAACTGGCTCAGCGCCACGACAGCCTTTATTTAATCAGCGACTTTCAACACTGGTCTCAAAAATTACAAATGCC
>JAJRWO010000253.1 GCA_024276775.1 Gammaproteobacteria bacterium
AGAGAAGCTGTTTAGCGAGATTGGCAAGCTGAAGATGGAGCTGGATTGGCTTAAAAAAAAGTCCGGGATCTGCCTGCCATGAAGCGCCGGTCGTGGATTGAACGGGAAGATGAGGTTCCAGTAGTACGCCAATGAGGGTGTTCAGAATTCTGTGTCACGGTTAATTTAAATATCCAGTACCTCGTCTAATCGCCCTTCAAAATAAATGGCCAATTGGGATAATGCTTGACTTCAATTTTGGATTGGCATTGCACCCAAAGCACTTCGTGAGGCAGGCTCTCCATTTTTCGGTTGGAGGCTGTAAATTAAATTGTGTAACTGCTGATTATTGATTAACGTCCTTATGGAGACTAATAATGAGCATGACAATGAAGCAAGCAAAAATAAATGCGCTAGCCGCCGAGCTAACCAAAGATCTTAAAACGCCAGAAGACCTGAGTGCACTGAGTGCCCAGCTCACTAAAATCACCGTAGAGGCAGCGTTGACAGCTGAGATGGAAGCCCATCTCGGTTATGCCCCGCATGATGCAAAGGGTCACACAGTGGCAACAGCCGTAACGGTTATAGCTCGAAGACGTTAAAAGGCCATCATGGCGAAATTGTGATCGAGACACCGCGTGACCGTGAAGCCACGTTCGAACCCAGCATCATCAGCAAAGGGCAGACCCGCATCACGAGCATGGATGACCCGATCCTCAGTCTCTATGCCAAAGGGATGAGCACAGGCGATATCGCTGATACCTTTCAGGAGATGTATGGTGCTGACAGCGATCTCGCCAAAGCGGGCCAAATCACTGGCAATCTCAATACGTTGATCATGCTGCGGGTGAAAAATGAGATTACCGCTCGAATTCTCACTGACCAGATTCCTAAAGCGCGTATCTACACCAAGCTGGCCGCTACTCAAGTCACCGACAACAACGACCCTGGCACTGACATCGATTTCACCACGCGAAGCGAAGATCGGGTGACTGAAACTGAGATGGACATGCTCATCCCCGCCGATCTTATTCAGTTACCTAAAGGCCAAGCTTTCGCGTTACTAGAGGGTGGCCAACTCTACAAGCTTCGCCTGCCGCTTCCTGGTAATGATCCATTGTTGCCGCAGGATATTGAAGAAATTGGTCGAGAACGGTTAACGCATTACGGGGCCGACCATGCCTGAGAAGCGTCGCCTGACGGGCTTGCTGTGGCTAGTTAAGTGGTTAGTCCTAATCGCGCTATTGGTATTAGTCGTCGATATTTTCTGTGTGTTTGTACTGTGGTCACCCGATGGGGTGTGGCATTTAGAAAATGTATTAAACCAGGAGATAGCACTGCTTGGTCTACCTCAGTCCGACATCACGTTTCTTGCCGAAGTCATCCAATCGTTTCACAGCACCATATTCGTATCCACTGGGATCGACGGCATGATGCGGTATTCGAGCAACTTGCCGCCTACCGACCAAGCTCAACAAACCGCGCTCGATTTCACAGAGACACTACGGCCAGTGATCGAAACCGCCATGGTCGGGCTGCAATTGTTTGCTTTGCGTGTTGGCGTATTGATTCTGGCGTTGCCATTTTTAGTGTTGGTCACCGTTACCGCCATAGCTGATGGTTTTGTGGGGTGGTATTTACGGCGAACAGGCGGCGAGCGTGAATCCGGCTTTATCTACCATCGAGCCAAGCGTGGACTCGCTTGGTCATTTCTTCTTCTTTGGGTTATTTATCTCGTCCCGCCTATCCCGCTAGACCCTAAATACCTCATTCCACCTTTTTTGCTGGCTGTAGGCATCACCACACGGCTTCATATGGCGTTTTTCAAAAAATTTCTCTGAAAAAACGGGGCGACCATCCAAACACAGCCCAATTAAGGCATGGAAAAGCGCCCCCTAGAGGGAAGTTAATCGGGGAGTTAAATAGCCTAGAAGCGAATAAAATTAACCAAGTCAGGTACTACATATCGAAGGCGACTCGGAATTACATTGAAAAAGACACTATCAAGTGATCGGATAAAAGATGAGTGAGTTCCCGATGCTTCCACGATTCATCAGAGCAAACCAGGCTCCCGCCTATTTGGGTATGAATCGTAATCTTTTCAGAACGTTAGTCGCCCCTTCACTTACCACAATCCCTATTTCTAAACAGGGAAAAGCATACGACAGACTTGACTTGGATCGGTGAGCCGATAATTATAAAGCTGCAATGGGTGTCCCGCCAAAAAATGGAGGGACGTTATGGCCAAAAAAACCATGTCAGGACTCCGGCTTCGTTACGGACGCTGGCATATCGACAAAAGGAGTAAATATTTTCCAGGAGGGCGACTTCGGCAAAGCACTAGCTTCCGTGAGGAAGAACAAGAGAAAGCCGAAGAACTCCTGATTCATAAGCTTGAAGAAGCTAGGAAAGCAGTAGAATTTGGTGTTCGCCCTGATCGACCGTTTGAACAGGCCGCCACCAAATACCTGATAGATAACCAGCATAAGGCAAGTATTGATGATGACGGGACTCATCTGGATCAGATGATGCCGCACATCGGAAGTCTACCAATAAGTAAAGTACATAACGGAACGCTTGATCCCTTTGTGAAAGGGCGGCTTGCTAAGGGGATACGACCTAAGAGCATAAATAATGCACTTGGAGTAGTTCGTCGAATTCTCAATTTAGCAGCTGGTAGTTGGCATGACGAAAATGGACTAACTTGGTTGGGGGCTGTTCCGAAAATCACAATGCTGCCTATTCAAGGGGATAAAGCAAAACCCTATCCTTTGAGCTGGCAAGAGCAAAGAACGCTCTTGAAAAAGTTGCCGGATCACCTTGCTGAGATGTCTCTATATAAAGTTAATACAGGGGCACGCGAGCAGGAGGTTTGTCAGCTTAGCTGGGACTGGGAAGTGGAAGTACCCGAGTTAAATACTTTGGTTTTCCTCATCCCTGGCTGGCTGGATGATGGAGAAGGACTTGTTAAGAATCGAGAAGACCGATTACACGTACTCAATAAAATCGCAATCTCGGTTATTAAGAAAGCACGGAAACAGCGTCCTACAAAACATCTAAAAAGGTGCTGCATACACACCGGCGGTAAGTGTAACTGTGCATTTACCTACGTCTTTACCTATAAAGGTTATCGCGTGGGGAGAATGAATAACACAGGTTGGAAACGAGCTTGGAGGGAAGCTAAGCTTCCAGTCAGTAGGAATGTGCTTAGAGGAGTACACAATCTAAAGCACACTTTTGGAAGACGGCTCCGATCCGCTGGTGTATCCAACGAAACAAGGAGAGTGCTGCTAGGGCACACAAATGGTGACATCACGACCGACTATTCGGCTGCTGAAGTCGCGGAACTACTTGAAGCGGTAAATCGACTTTGTTTGACTAAAGATCAACGGGGTGTCCACGAAACGCCCACGCTTACTTTAATCAAAAGAAAAGTCGGCTAGAGAATCTCTCGTAACCGACTGTATTTGTTACTAAAAAATGGTGCGCCCGACACGATTCGAACGTGTGACCGCCTGGTTCGTAGCCAGGTACTCTATCCAGCTGAGCTACGGGCGCAGATTTTGAGGCCAGAATTATCCTGGCAATAACACCTTGTGTCAAGCCAACTTTTCGAAACAAAATAATTTTTGGTTCAAAGATGGCGGAGAGCGAGGGATTCGAACCCTCGATAGAGTTACCTCTATACACCCTTAGCAGGGGTGCGCCTTCAGCCACTCGGCCAGCTCTCCGTTCTGAGTGAAGGAGGGAAAAACAAGCATCCCCAAACACGCGGGCGTAAGGATACCGTTTGATGCCGCGACAGTAAAGTACCTTTTTGTTATTTAAGGGCGATTCTTGAGAATTTATGAGTTTCCAGAGACTTCCTGGGGATCCTTCTGGTTATCTAGTATTTGTTCATCTACTTTTTCTTGCTGAATACGTTGATAGATTTCTTCGCGGTGAACGGATACTTCTTTGGGAGCATTGACACCTATTCTTACCTGGTTGCCTTTAACACCCAGCACGGTAACAGTGACGTTATCTCCGATGATCAGCGTCTCTCCCACACGCCTGGTCAATATCAGCATAGTGATCTCCTTGTCTGCAATTCCTGTAGGTCCATCTGTTAAGCAGCGATAACTTAACCAGGCTGTCCCACCTGTCTTGCATAAGTTATCGACCATCAATCTGATAACTAAAGAACAACTAGAAACTCAATACCCTGCAACGAAAACCCTAGCTAAAAAAGAAAAACCCATACAAGCTATTGATTTATTTTGGTTTATCACCCAAATCAAACTCTGCGTGTAAAGCCCTGACACCCAGTTCAAGATATTTTTCATCAACAACAACCGAAATCTTGATCTCTGAAGTAGAAATCATACGGATGTTGATTCCTTCATTGGCAAGCGCCTCAAACATAGTGCCAGCAATACCGGCATGTGAACGCATACCGACACCCACCAATGAAATTTTAACAATCCTATTATCGCCCGAGACTTCACGTGCGCGAAGGTCTTGCCTGGTCTGTTCCAACACTGCCAGGGCTTTGTCGTAATCATTACGATGCACAGTGAAGGTAAAGTCGGTGGTACCATCAACACCCACATTCTGGATTATCATATCGATTTCGATATTGGCTTTGCCAATTGGGCAAAGAATCTTCGAAGCTACCCCAGGTTGGTCGGGCACACCCACAATCGTCAACTTGGCCTCGTCGCGATTAAAGGCAATTCCAGAAATTAGCGCTTCTTCCATTTCCTGTTCCTCATAGGTAATCAGGGTACCTTTACCCTCTTTAAAACTGGACAGCACCCGCAGGGGTACATTGTATTTACCGGCGAATTCAACTGCACGAATTTGCAGCACCTTGGAACCCAGCGATGCCATTTCCAGCATTTCTTCAAAGGTGATGCGTTCGAGACGACGGGCGTCGGGAACAACGCGTGGATCGGTGGTATAAACGCCATCAACATCCGTATAGATCTGGCATTCGTCAGCTTTCAGCGCTGCCGCCAAAGCGACCGCTGAAGTATCAGAACCTCCACGACCAAGCGTAGTAATATTACCTTCTTCATCAGATCCCTGAAAGCCGGCCACGACAACCACCCGGCCTTTATCCAGATCACGACGAATACGTGTCGCATCAATATCGAGAATACGTGCCTTGTTATGCACACCATCGGTACGAATATGAACTTGATGCCCCGTATACGAACGGGCAGAACAACCACACGCGTCCAGCGCCATACTCAATAGCGCAATAGTGACCTGCTCGCCGGTGGAAAGCAGCACATCCAGTTCGCGTGGTACAGGATTGCCTTGTATTTCACGTGCTAAGTCAAGCAAGCGGTTGGTCTCGCCACTCATGGCCGATACCACCACGATAATATCATCACCCTTATCACGCCAGCCTTTGACCTTTTCGGCTACCGCCTGAATACGTTCGACCGTGCCAACCGAGGTGCCACCATATTTTTGTACAATTAATGCCATTTGACTTTTAGCGTTGTCTAAAAAGTGCGCAGTTTACTGCACTAAGTAAGAGAATTCATCTATTAATAATGCCTAAACCCTGCAAGTACTCGTACTGACAGGATTTAGGAGTAGGCTATTCAGGCAATTTTCTCTCGCACCCAGACCTCAACCGAGGCCAGGGCTTGATCCAGTGCTGCGGGGTTATTGCCGCCTGCCATTGCCATGTCGGGACGACCGCCACCTTTGCCACCTACCTGCTGAGCAACATGATTAACCAGTTCACCGGCCTTGATACGCTTGGTTTCATCCTTGGTCACACCCGCCGCCAAAAAAACCTTGTCGCCATCGACTGCCGCCAATACCACTGCAGCTGCACCGAGCTTGTTTTTAAGTTGGTCAACGATGTCACGTAGACCTTTAGCATCGCCACCTTCAAACTTCGCCGCCAGCACTTTGATACCATCAATTTCAACGGCCTGACTTGCCATATCTGAACCCTGGCTGCTGGCCAGTTTCGCTTTGAGTTGATCAAGCTCTTTTTCCAGTTGGCGACTACGTTCTGCTAACTGCCCAACCTTGGTGACAGCCTCATCCCGGCTGGCCTTAACCAGGCTAGCAATAGCAACCAGATTCTTTTCAGTTCCCGCAATATATTCCAACGCATGTTGACCCGTAACAGCTTCAATACGGCGCACACCGGCAGCTGTCCCTGCCTCTATGACAATCTTGAACAGGCCAATATCACCCGCACGTTTGGTATGAACACCCCCACAAAGCTCGGTGGAAAACTGACCAATACTCAGCACACGCACATCACTACCATACTTTTCACCAAACAAAGCCACTGCTCCGGCCTCGACCGCCTGATCGTAGCTCATCAACCGGGTGACGACCTCGCTATTAGCGCGAATCTGCTGATTCACCAATTGTTCCACCTGCCGTAACTCATCAGCCGTTAGTGCTTCAAAGTGAGAGAAATCAAAGCGCAAGCTGTTAGATTTAACCAGCGACCCCTTCTGTGCCACATGCTCACCCAAGACCTGACGCAATGCCGCATGTAACAAGTGGGTGGCCGAGTGGTTCAGAATAATGGCTTGGCGATGCGCCGCATCCACTTCAGCCTTAAGCCTATCACCCAATTTGATCGACCCTGCGGTGACTTTACCCATATGAGCATTAACGCCTTTGCCTTGTTTTTGAGTATCGACAACATCAAATGCCACGCCATTGGCAAGCAGTTGGCCCTGATCACCCACCTGGCCACCCGATTCCGCATAGAAAGGCGTTTGTGACAGAATGACCATGCCTTCTTGTTCAATATTTAGACTAGCCACTGCCTCTTCACCGACAAACAAGGCAACAACTTCAGCATCGTCACTCAAATGATCGTAACCGGTAAATTTTGACTCGGCATCAATATTAAGTTTGCCAGGGTAGGCAACACCAAAGTTGCTGGCGGCACGAGCACGTTCACGCTGGGCCTGCATTTCTTTGTCAAAGCCTGCTTCATCAACGGTCAAACCACGTTCACGGGCAATATCGGCCGTCAGATCCGCCGGAAAGCCATAGGTATCGTACAGTTTGAAAACCACATCACCAGGAATTTCCTTGCCGGCTAATTTAGCAACAACCTCTTCGAGAATCTTCATGCCCTGACCTAGGGTTTCAGCAAAGCGTTCCTCTTCCAGACGCAGGATTTTTTCAACCTGTGCCTGTGCCTTGGTCAGCTCAGGATAGGCATCCCCCATCTCAGCAACCAAGGCGGCAACGATCTTGTAAAAAAACGTATCACTCACCCCTAATTTGTAACCATGGCGAATGGCTCGACGGATGATACGGCGCAGCACATAACCACGGCCTTCGTTAGACGGCAAGACACCGTCGACAATCAAAAATGAGCAGGAACGAATATGATCCGCAATAACATTGAGTGAGTTATTATCCAGCGCCGAGGTATTGGTCGCCGTCGCCGTCGCCTTGATCAAATTCTGAAACAGATCAATCTGGTAGTTGCTATGCACGCCCTGCATCACTGCCGCCAGACGCTCCATCCCCATACCTGTATCCACAGAGGGTTTCGGTAATGGCCTCATAGCGCCGTCAGTATCGCGGTCATACTGCATGAAAACCAGGTTCCAAATCTCGATATAACGATCACCATCTTCTTCCGGCGTACCGGGCGGGCCACCGGCCACATCGGGGCCATGATCAAAAAATATTTCAGTACAGGGTCCACAAGGGCCGGTATCGCCCATAGACCAGAAGTTATCACTATCGTATTTTTTGCCTGATTTATCACCGATGCGGATTAAACGTTCTGGGGCAACGCCGATCTCTTTGAGCCATATTTCGGCTGCTTCATCATCACTTTCATAGACCGTCACCCACAACTTTTCGGCCGGCAGACTCATCGTTTTGGTCAGAAATTCCCATGCATATTGAATGGCTTCACGTTTGAAATAATCACCAAAACTGAAGTTACCCAGCATTTCAAAAAAGGTGTGGTGACGAGCGGTATAACCAACACTCTCTAAATCATTGTGTTTGCCGCCGGCGCGGACACAACGCTGTGAAGATGTGGCACGGTGATAAGGCCTCTGTTCCTGGCCAAGAAAGGTTTCCTTAAACTGTACCATCCCGGCATTGGTAAATAGCAGGGTCGGATCATTGCCCGGCACCAACGGACTACTGGCCACCGCTTCATGGCCGTGCTCACGAAAATATTCCAGAAAGGCCTGGCGAATCTCTGCACTCTTCATCGCTATTTTTACATCCTACTCGTTGGATTCCCAATCATCCGATTTCATCACCGGATTAATCTGCTCAGTACTAAAACCACGGTATTGCAGAAAACGCATTTGTTTGGCACGCGCTTCAAAATTTTCTGGCAAGGCAACACCAAATCGTTTTTGCCTCACCGCAACAGCCAGCTGCCGCCACTCGTGGTCATGCAGATAGTGATTAATTATTTCATCATCAATTCCATGCTCGCACAGTTCGCGCCGCAATCGTACCGGACCAATGCCCTTATTCCACTTTGAGCGGATGTAACACTCTGCAAAACGGTCATCTGACTGTAAGTTCTCATTTTTCAATGAAATTAACGTATTATCAACCGTTAAGGAATCAAAATCACGTTCAAGCAACTTGCGCCTCAACTCTTTTTTTGAGTGTTCACGTCTGCTTAACAGCCTGATTGCTGCGGCCTGACAGTCTTTGTTTTGAGCGTCCGACATTCGTCCCAGATATTTTGATAAATTGCTGTCGCAGATGGTAGAGAAAAGTCCTCACTTAGGCAAGAAGCAAAGACCTAACGGGCGGCTATTTCAAACACATTAAATTCAAAAACGCCCCTTCCGGGGCGTTTTAAGGGACATACTAGCGAACTTTAACATCCAAATAGACACTAAAGTTCAGCGCGCGATTTGTAAACGTTATAGCATTTCCATTTCTAAGTTACGCTTCGGCTTCAAGCTCATTGGCTTCTTCATTATCTTTCGGGGTTGGCTTGACCAACAATTTAGCACGAATTTTGCCTTCGATTTCCTCAGCCATCTCTGGGTGCTCCTTAAGAAAATTGCGCACATTGTCTTTGCCCTGACCTATACGGGTACCCTCATAGCTATACCACGCACCAGACTTATCAACAAAACCTTCCTTAACACCCATATCGATAATTTCACCCTCACGTGAAATACCTTCACCATAAAGGATGTCAAATTGAACCTGTTTAAATGGCGGTGCCACTTTATTCTTGACCACCTTAACGCGGGTCTCGTTACCCAATACCTCGTCACCCTTCTTGATCGCGCCGATGCGACGAATATCAAGACGCACAGAAGCGTAAAATTTAAGCGCATTACCACCCGTAGTGGTTTCAGGCGAGCCAAACATCACACCAATCTTCATCCGAATCTGGTTGATAAAAATCACCATCGTATTGGAGCGTTTGATATTTGCCGTCAGCTTACGCAATGCCTGTGACATCAAGCGAGCCTGCAAACCAACATGAGTGTCGCCCATATCGCCTTCAATCTCAGCCTTAGGGGTCAACGCAGCCACCGAGTCAATGACCACCACGTCAACCGCAGCGGAACGAACCAACATATCGACGATCTCTAGTGCCTGCTCTCCGGTATCAGGCTGCGACACCAATAATTCATCAACATCCACCCCCAGCTTTTCGGCATAATTAGGGTCAAGCGCATGCTCGGCATCGATAAAGGCTGCGGTTCCACCCAGTTTCTGCACCTCTGCGACTACATGCAGGGTCAGTGTCGTTTTACCTGAAGATTCAGGGCCATAGATTTCAACCACACGACCACGCGGCAATCCGCCTACTCCCAAGGCCACATCCAACCCTAGCGAGCCGGAAGATACGACCTCGATATTGCGCACAACGCCTTCATCACCCATACGCATAATAGAACCCTTTCCAAACTGACGCTCGATCTGGCCCAATGCTGCGTTTAACGCTTTGCGCTTGTTATCATCCATCTTTATTCTCCACTCACTAGACTGAACATTCACTGTTCATTTGCACAGTACTATACAAGCAAACAATCTAACTGGCAACGACTCGTTTAAGGACTAACATCCCGTTGTAAAATTTAGCCCGCTAGCCCACTGTTCCGTGTCACAGCGGCTCATAACTGACACCTGCAACTGTGATAAAACCGAGCTTACCAATACAAAATCAACAACCCCAGTCATCCGTCATTTTCGAGCAAACCACATAACCCCTGTATGGCGGTGGCCACCGCCTGCTGACGGACCATCTGGCGATTACCTTCAAAGTGTAAGCAACGACTCACCACTTCACCCCTCTGCCAGGCCCAAGCAAGGCAAACGGTGCCCACAGGCTTTTCAAGCGAACCACCCCCTGGGCCGGCCACACCACTAATAGCCACCGCCAACTGCGCCCGGCTGTTGTTCAAAACTCCCCGCGCCATTTCGCATACAACCGCTTCAGACACCGCCCCAAATTCTGCCAGTGTATCAGCCGACACGGCGAGCATCTCCTGTTTAGCCAAATTGTTATATGTAACAAAGCCACGTTCAAACCAGGCTGAACTCCCCGCCACTGCTGTCAATTTTTGCGACAGCCAACCACCCGTGCACGACTCAGCCGTCGCCACCATCAAACCTTTCCGGACCAAGGTTTCGCCCAGCCGTCCTACTTGCTGCAAAAGTTCCATTCATCCGCCTCCAAATGGGGTAGGATACGCCAGCCTAAACAGTCTGAACACAACTTATCATGTCACTAAGCGATCATTTAAAAGCCCTGATTCAATATCCACTGCCTCATCATCTGTTTTCCAGACTAATGTTCTGGGCTACTCGATGCCGTTGGCGACCGTTCAAAATTGCTTTTATCCGCTTTATTATCAAACGCTTTAATGTTGATATGAGTATCGCTGCTGACCCGAACCTGGACAACTATCAGCATTTCAATGAATTTTTTACCCGCCCCCTGAAAGAAGGCGTCCGTCCAATCGCGGCTGAAATGGATGCCATCGCCTGCCCGGTGGATGGCACCATCAGTCAACTAGGTGTCATTGAGAACGGCCGCGTCTATCAAGCCAAGGGGCATGACTACAGCCTTAAGACACTGCTCGGCGGCCTCGATCACTTACAAGAACGTTTTGCTGGCGGTAAATTTGCAACAATCTATTTATCACCACGAGATTACCATCGCATTCATATGCCCCTGACAGGCAAACTGTCTGAAACAGTCTATGTGCCTGGCCGGCTATTCAGTGTTAGCCCTGCCACCACCCGTGCCATCCCCAGCCTATTTAGCCGCAACGAACGCATGGTGACAATTTTTGAAACCGAGCACGGGCCAATGGCAGTCATTCTGGTGGGGGCTATTTTTGTTGCTGGTATAGAAACTGTCTGGAGTGGCAATTATGGTGATCAAATCTTCCGCCCATTTGAACATTTTATCGGCAAGAATTTGCCACCAGTTTCACTTGAAAAGGGCAAGGAAATGGGCCGGTTTAATATGGGGTCAACGGTGGTTTTGCTATTCGGCCCCGGACACATGAACTGGGACAAAACTCTTCAAACCAATCAAACGGTCAAAATGGGGCAAGCCATCGGCACGACCTGTACTATTTAATAATCAATGAGTTTGCTAAAAGCCGCTTAGAAATGGAAGTCATATGACGTTTGCACATACCGCCCTGCGTTGGGTGCCTATTTGAAGGTTCTGATTGAGGAAAGCCGCCAATTTCCATTCCTATATCTTGAATGTATGCATCAAAT
>JAJRWO010000254.1 GCA_024276775.1 Gammaproteobacteria bacterium
GGGCAACGGCATTGATTTTAGCGCGGCGTGAGCTTGAATTTTACGTACGACTTCCTGGCAGCCTCCATCAGCATCCAGCACCTGAGACAGAAAAGCCCAAAAGGTGTTCTCATAATTAAAAACACGGTGGCGACTAAATGAACCTTTTTTGGTTGGGCGTAAATACTTACCCGGAATAAAGCTGCCAAAACATTCACCAAGCTGACTGAATGATTTTTGTTTCAGGCTGACTATCTTGTCAGCAAGTTTTTGGCGAGTAGAACGAGGGGTTCTACGGAGTGTTTGAAGGTGAAACCCAGGCAGTAAAAACGTTTGATTTTGCATAGCAAATGATGCCATTTTTGCGGGGGTTTTTACGGCATAGATTTGATGCTGAGCGGACTTTCTATGTTCGTAGAACCCTTCGGGTTTCATTCAGCACTTCTTCGCTGACGCTCAGGACGCCCTTGCGAAACTATATATTCGTACAGCCTATCGCCCAGTTGCAAGATATTGGAGCTTCAGCCGAAACCCATTTCTTCCCTGGCAATTTCCTGTGCCTTGATGATTGTGTCAGCGAAATAATCCAGCCAAACGTTAACATCCAGGCCACCACGACTCGCTTTCTCCAGTGACAGGTAATAGATTTTTTTATCCGCCTCTATCGCCGTGGTAAGACAAGCCGTGGTCGGATAACCGAGAGATTGCGATAGCGCATGGTCAGTAATCGCCCTGCCGACTCGCCCATTATCATCATCGAAGCGATGAATAACTTCATCAAACCAAAGGCGTGCAATGCCTGCCCTGGCAATCTCTGGATGCTTCTTGTCTTTATTTAAAGGACTGGTCAGGTTGTAGCAGTCGATGGATATCGCCATTTCATCAGGCACTTGAATCGCTAGCGGGGCTTCACAGTAAATCTTTTCACAACCGTAAGAACCGCTCACTATTTGCATTGGCGAAGGATCGTTGCGGTATGCGCCTCGCAGAATAGACGTGTAACGTTGTTCCGAGACAGCCATGGATTGCCACTTGCCCAGCAGTTCACGCGTCAGAGGTGTTTGCCAGTTCTGGCAAACGTCCACCAGCAGCAAAGCTGCCCCGGCTACTTTCTGGTCTGAGTTGTCCGGTAGCGTATCTGGTGTTACTAATATGGAGAGTAGCGATGACCTGGCCGATTCCCTGTCAAGATACTCACCCTCAATGGCGCTGGTTTTGATGGCCTCGGAAAGCATCAAATCGATCGTAGTATCCTCTTGAGACGCCACTTGACTGCGTCTTCTTTTGGAACGTGTTACCCGGAAAGAAAGCTCGGCGTGTTCTTACAGTATTACAACCATAGCCGCATTCATCAGCCTCTCGATGGAAACGCGCCTGATAAATACCCACAAAGCTTGGTAACTATTCCTGGATATCACACTGCAATGGACTTTTTCGGACGGCAGGTGCTGCATGAATTAGGAGTTCACCTAGGACAGGCAACACGGATAGCCTCTTGGTGATCTTCTAACCGGTTTTTCGGACAACGCTTACGCTTCCAGAAACTGGTTCTCTTCGCACATGGAGGTTATACTTCCGGCCTGCAAGAAAAATTAATAATGGTATTCGGTACCTATCCAGCAGACAGCTGCATACAATAATTTGGGGATTCAACATGCAAAAATCGCTGGCGCCAGCGAGGGCGCTCGTCCTGTTTTGTCTTCCAGCTCTCTTCGTGCTGTTCGCACTTGTTCCCGGCGCATCGCCCGAGCTTCACGCGGCACCAAAATCGGGTTCGGAAGCAGAAATCGAAGATGTCTTGCGCCAGCAACTTCCACCGATCTTTGTCCTTGAAAGCTGGACCCGCAGCCTCGTCAAGCAGACGCAAAAGGGTCCGATTACCATTGACCAGTCGTCACTCGCAATTTCCGCCAGTCTCAAGGAGTCCCTGTACGTTGATACAGGCCGCAGGGAAGGTGGCAAAACCGTTATCCGTGTCAATAATAAAAAGGGTGAGGTCATCGAGTTGGAGGGCATCAGCGTGGTTGCGCAAGCACCCACCATGGGCATCAACCAGGTTCAGGTCATACTAAAGCCTATGCCTCAGGACAAGGCAGGGGTGCAATTGAGCCGCTTCGCTGCCGGTACTTTCATCATCAGTGACGAGGTTCCGGGCATTGTCGTGGACAGTCACGAAGCCAGCTCGCAGACTACCGCCGAGGCCAAACCGGCGCAACAGCAAGCCTCAGCCAGCGTTTCCTCTGCACCCGGCGTAATTCAAGAACTCTGGAGCGAATTCGGACCCAATGGCGAAATCTGGGGCCGGGAAACCTACAACGCTTACCAGGGCACGCCGGTCGTGCTGCGCAATCTCAAGATGGTCAATGCACAGACGCTGGAAGGCATCCTCGACCGGCCCAGCCAGGGCCTGAGTAACGCCTTCGTCCTCATGGGCACGGACAGTAGTCTTACCTTGCGGATTCAACCCGCAAACCCGGCCAACAAGGGAACACCCGCCACCCTGTACAGGGTGGCGCTGGAAGACAAGCAACTGGTGGTCAGGCTCGGCCCGGTGATTCCCCTGAGCCAGGCAGAGAGCACCATACTGCGGAAGCGTTTTGTACAGGAAAAAATGCCCTGGAAGTTCACGGGTGATATCTCCGATTACGCGCAGCTGGGCAACAAGTTGATCAACGTGAACAGTCTCGAACTGGTTAGCGACCGTTGGGGCAATCGCCCGCTCGCGTCGGTAAAGAACCTGCCGGAGCGTTTCTGGGCAATGGACAGCAATTACGAACTCAGTGTCATGCCCTTCGGCGCTTACCGCGCCAGCGTGGTACACACTGATGATCCCAAACAGGTTTCGCTTACCCCGTTGGCAAGTGCCGAGGCTAAAACCTGGGTATCGTCAGATCTGTCGCGCTATATCAGTCTGAAACAGGGTGATGTCTGGGCCGGTACGCTGGATTGGCAGGCAGGCACCGCCAGTGCAGCGCAAAATCTGACCGACATCGGTGTGCTGAATAATATTGATCCCATCGCCTGGTGTGAACAGCATGTCTTCTTTTTCAATCCGCAAGGATCGGACAAACCCATCCTGCGTGTTAACACACAAAGCGGTGAACTGAAGGAAATGGCGAAGACAAAGGCTCTCAACAAGGCCCAGGGCAGCCCCGATGGCTGTTTTCTTTTCGCCAGTGACGGACGCATGGTGCATTCGGCGCAGGGTGCCAAAAGCGACCTGTATGTCGTGGATCTTCGCAGTCTCGACGAGTTTACGCTGGATGCCAGCTTTGACAGGCGTGTCTTTGTCGGCACGCAGAAGCAGCCGGCCATGGCACAGGCTGTCATGGCGCAGTCCTGGGTCGGGCGTGGCTTGTTCTGGAGTTCACGGCAGCAAAGCTGGTTTGATCTGGGCAACCGGAAGCGCATCAACCCACATGAGTTTGCCAAGGTCGCTGAAGAACTGCCCTATACCATACAACCGGCCGATATGTTACCGATCCCCGGTGGTCGTTATGTGGAGGTCAGCTACCAGGGCTTCACGAAATCAGCCATCGGGCAACCCAAGCAGATCAGGAAGCGCTACCGGCTTGATCGGCTGCAAGGCGCAGCCGTATCCTTGCCGCTGCATCGCGAGGCCAACGCGCCCAGCACCAATATGGGTATTGTCTGGGTCGACGAAAACCGCTATGTTTACCCGCGCCGCAAGGGTGACCTGGATGAACTGGGCACCTGGCTCTATGATATTCACAGCAAAAAGCACACGCGTCTGAGCCGCTTTTACGCCGACCAGAAAATTTATGCGCAGAACCGTGCTTTTACCTCTGCGGCTCAGGCCGCCTGGTCTACACCCCTGTATCTCGATGCGGCTTACCTGGTGCTGGCGGACAAGAACCGCATTCTGTTCAGTACCACGCGAGGTAATTTGCAGGAACTGGTCAGTGTCTCGCTGGATGGCAAGGAACTGGCGCGCAAGCCGGTGCCAGGGGGGAATATTTCGGGAGGCACGCATAACCGGTTACGGCGACTGCACCCTTATGAGATCAACCTGCCCTTCACGCAACGTGACCGGCTGGGCAAACCTGGAGCCGAAGCCTCCTCACGGTAATACCCTGGGTTGGATACACAAAAGCACCCGCTTACCTATACCTATTAACCCGGAATTACAGGAGAAGTCATGAACAAAATCACCAGAGGCTTGACCGCAGCCTGTCTGCTGTTTGGGGGGTATTTAGCCATACCGGCGCTGGCTCATACCGACGCAATCACTCGCGAAGCTGCACAACCATCCGTGCAGTCTCCGGCCGAACCGGAGCAGCCATCCCGTACCGATGCCGTCAGCAAAGAAGCCGGGAAGGTCAAGGCCTGGTGCTATAAAAAGCCCGATGTCAGGAGAAACTACAACTGTGAATGCGTTGCCGATCGATTTATTGTGGAGCGTCAGGCCGACCCGGTCGCAGGTAAGGATGCGCTTCTTTCACGGATTATAATCGTGAACCAATGTCCAAATCTGGAAGGGATCCAGGCGAATGGATACAAGCAGTGCATTGTCGGTAGTGGTACACCCGGGTTCAGTACAAACGGCAACGAGGTGGAAACCTATTGCCAGTGTGTCGGTAAGCGGGTTGCCAAGAATATTTCCGAACATAAAGGCAAACTGGGACCAAAACGACGGGGTAGTTATAGATACTCCGCCAATATGTACTGCCGCAAGGCGGAGGCTTACAGATAAGAGCGCTCTGGTTGAAAGGCCAAAGTGCCGTAGAATATAATGCAGAAGAAACAGCAACGCTTAACAGGGCGCTATATGAATAAACTAACCCGATATTTGACCTCGGCTTGTCTTATCCTTGCAGGCTGCGCATC
The DNA here is from genome assembly GCA_024276775.1 of Gammaproteobacteria bacterium. Lineage (GTDB taxonomy): Bacteria > Pseudomonadota > Gammaproteobacteria > Tenderiales > Tenderiaceae > Tenderia. The sequence goes on from JAJRWO010000254.1 coordinate 4,828, forward strand.
GACCGGCGCAGTACTGGCCGATGATGCCTCGTCCATTGTCAACAACAACTGAAAACTGAGCCACTCCACCAGGTGAAAAGTGAGCCAGTACTATTTAATTAAGGCGCTGGTATCCCCCATTAATCCGGCCTGCTTTTTCTCTTTAGGGATGTGTGCGTAACTACAGGACTCGCATGAAAATGGAGAGGGTCTATGGCCGCTAATAGTCAGCGACCTGTTTGGAAAAATGGGTGGTTTTCTGCCTGTCGGGCTCAACTGTTGAGCCCATGGCATGACACCCTTGGCTCTTACATGACTGACTTGTCATTATTTTCGGTTATGGGAGGAATACTCTACTGTAAGCCTCATGAATATCAAGTTCATCAGCGGAACGAAATACCACAGATTTAGTCTGAGAAACAGCGCCTGCCACTCTGCTAACCTCAGCTAAACACCTCATCGCAAGGATTCAATTATGTTGCCGTTGCTGGACCGAGCTTGAACATTCATTTTCACATGCTGTTTCTTGACGGTGTTAAAGCAATATATTACATGTAGTTAGACTTGAATTACCAGTCGATGCCTGTCAGTAATTGTGACTTGATCAACAGGTTACTCAAGGTCAGGGATGGCATGGTATTTCTTCACAGTCATGATAGCGGCAAGCGCAATACTATGGTTTATACCATGGAGAATGGCTGCTAACCGCTGCCAGCCAGAGCCGTGTGATGTCAGACAAAAACCGGGGAAACTTGGGAGACTTAGAGAAACATGGGATTACAGATCGTTAGGCCTGAATTGCCGGGGGTGCCAGACATTGTCTGCCAGTACCGGTCACTCCCACTCTATTATTGATAAGCCATCTTTAACTCATTCCATTTTCAGTGCTATAGTTGCTAGGCCACTTGGCTAACTGTCCCGGGCGACTCCTCTCCTGGCGCAAGCCAGTGATGAATCCGGGGTTTCCTATCCCCTACGCTGCCAGTTCAATTCGGATATTCTTGCCTAGTGCCTTGGCTGCACGCTCCAGGGTCAACAGCGTCACCGAAGGATTGTCAGGGTCGAGCAGTCGCTCCAATGCAGAGCGGCTGGTTTTCATCCGCTTCGCCAGTTGTGTCTTGTTCAGCTTCTGTTCCTTCATCAGCGCCTTGAGTTGGAAGGTAATCACACGCTTGACGGCGATGGTTTCCGCTTCCGCAAGCACACCTTCCTCCCCCAGAAAATCGTCGAAGCTACTGCCAATGTGTTTACTCATATCATTTCTCCAAATTAGCTTTGCGTTCTTTGGCCAGTTGCAAATCAGCTTGTGGCGTCTTCTCGGACTTCTTGATAAAGCCATGCAACAGAATCATCCGGTCGCCTATTACCGTAAACAAGATTCGTGCAATACGCTGATCAAGCCGACATCTGATTTCCCAGAGTCCGGGACCCATTTTTCGCACCACTGGCATCCCGATAGGCCAACCATATTGAACCGTCTTAATATCGCCACCAATTGTCTTTTTGTCCTGTTTGTTCAGACCCTGCAACCACGCACGAACCGGTTCATTTCCCGACTCCGTCCGGTAAAAAACCACTTCAAGAGGCATATCGGCATCCATATGAAAAACCGTACCATATTTGGTGCAATTCGCAAACCTTCGCGCACCCGTTCACAAGACAGAACATATGTCTATCCTCAGAGCTAACCCAGAATTCTACACAGACCTGATAAGGGATATTATTGCTTGGGGCAGGCATGAGATGCCCAATGCAGAAGAGAAAATCAATGAGCAGACGACCACATCAGAGTCACTCACCACAGTTCAAGGTCAAAATGGCGTAAAGGCCACCAAGAGCGAGTACACACTGACAAAACTGACCAAGGCTTGGTTAATCTCCCCGATACTTAGCACTTACCAAAAGTAAAGTGGGAACTGGGCTATAAACAAATGAGCTGGCCTGAATCGATTTTTCTATAAGCCCCTTTCTTTATCGAGTTATGTTCTACCAAAAATACCATGACTACACCAAACTGCCCGTCATGGTATTGCCAGATTTTGCGTTGCAGGGCGCAGAAAATACCATGAAAAACACCATTAATGATGCAGATTACATCATCAATCTGGAATATTTATTTCTTTTAAATCAGTATATTATAAATTTCCGTCACTCCCACTCAATAGTACCAGGCGGCTTACCGGTAATGTCATAAACAACACGTGAAATTCCCGCTACTTCGTTCACAATACGGCGACAAACAAGATCAAGAAAGTCATACGGCAGATGCGCCCAACGGGCAGTCATAAAATCAATGGTTTCAACGGCACGCAATGCCACTACCCATTCGTAGCGACGACCATCGCCGGTCACACCGACTGATTTTACTGGCAGAAATACGGTAAAAGCCTGCGAGGTTTTATGATAGAGATCGTGTTTGTGCAGCTCTTCAATGAAAATATGATCCGCCAGCCGCAGTACGTCGGCGTACTCTTTTTTCACTTCACCGAGAATGCGCACACCCAGACCCGGGCCTGGAAATGGATGACGGTAGACCATGTCGTGCGGCAGGCCGAGTTCAACACCCAGTTTGCGCACTTCATCTTTGAACAATTCAC
>JAJRWO010000255.1 GCA_024276775.1 Gammaproteobacteria bacterium
CAGACAGCAACCTGGAAACATGTATCAATGAGGCGGTTAATGAAAGTGGGGTTGAAAATGCACAAGCGTTAACAACACTCGATTGTTCAAGCAAAGCAATCAGCACCATAAAAGAGTTAGAAATACTGCCCAATTTGACCTGGGTCAATCTAAATGACAACAACATCACTGATACCAGCCCACTGGCAGGACTAAGCAACCTGACGCAGATGACAACAACATCACTGACTACAGCCCCTTGATAGAACTAAAAAACAACCTGAATTCATAACGCTATGGGCATATAAAAAGCCGCAAAACATCAAGACGATTATTTGAGCATTCAAATATTGTTTTACTGGCCGCCGATGGAATTCCAAATTATAAAATTGCAAAAAAACTGAAACTTGATGTGAATACAGTGGGTCGGTGGCGCAATCAACCCGAAGAAAAAAGACTTCCCGGTATAGAAAAAGACCTTCCACGAGGCCAAATCATGGTGAAAAAAATACAAAAGAACAAGCAGCGTTATGGATATAATAGGGGTTGGGGTACAACGCAAAATGTATTCGCCCACCTTGTCGGCTCTCTAAGGTGACACTGGAATCTTCAGTTAAAGCTAACGCGTGATGGTAAAGACCGTTTTGGAACACTGAATGAATGCTCTACTATTCGTCATGCCACCCTGCCTAAAAACCCCTACTATTAATATCATGAAATGAATATGACGCAGACTAAAAGCCTCAATATCAACCACCACGGGGATATTTTGGCAAAAACAGGTGTCTTTAAGACTCAAGCAAATGCAAATACAGTCGTGAACGTATATAGTCAATACTTGCAGTGTTAGGGCATTGGTTGCCTTATGTATATAACAACAATGACTCGCTATGATTTCTCTATGTATGATAATGATGAAAACGACTGGATTGAACCTGAAGAAATTTTTATGGGTAAAAACAATCCCTTATCCTCAAGCGTGACACTGAGTTACCAGGATTTCCCTAAAACGCTCTATATTCTGCCGCTATCAGATCGCCCCTTTTTCCCGGCGCAAACCCTGCCCATTTTAATGGCTGAAGACCCCTGGGTTGATACTGTCAAAAAAATCGGAGAAACCAAGACTCAGGTTGGTGGCGTATTGATGGTGCGCCGCGAAAATGAAGAAGATGCCACCACCGAAGATTATTGTCAGATTGGCAGTGTCATCCAACTGCACCAACCTACTCGCGCCGACGGAAAACTACAATTTATCGCGGAAGGTTTACGCCGCTTTAAAATCGTTAAATGGATTTCAACCAAACCGCCTTATTTGGCCGAGGTTGAATATCCAGATGAAACCCTGTCTAAAAATGCTGAACAAACCAAGGCTTACGCCATGGCCATTATTAATACTTTAAAAGAGCTGGTTCCGCTTAACCCGCTTTACAGTGAAGAATTAAAATATTTTCTGGATCGTTTCGGTCCAAACGACCCATCGCCACTCACTGACTTTGCTGCGGCACTGACCACTGCTGACAAGGAAGAGTTGCAAGACATACTCGAAACCATCAACATCCACCGCCGCATGCAGAAGGTGTTGATTTTAATCAAAAAAGAATTAGAGGTTGCCAAACTACAGGTCAAAATTCGTCATTCAGTTGAGCAAAAAATCAGCGAGCATCAGCGCAAATTTTTCCTTCGCGAACAACTCAAGGTCATCCAAAAAGAACTGGGCATCGCCAAGGACGACCGCCAGGCCGATATTGATAAATTCAATAAGCGCCTGGATGAGCTTGTTGTGCCTAAACCTGTCACAGAATCCATTAATGAAGAGCTGGATAAACTGCGTGTTCTCGATGCCAGTTCGCCTGAATATGCAGTCACTCGCAATTATCTCGACTGGATCACCATGTTGCCCTGGGGGCTCTATACAAAAGACAAATTTAACCTGAAAGAGGCGCGCAGCATTCTTGATAGGGATCACGATAGCCTAAATGATGTTAAGGACCGCATCATAGAGTTTCTGGCTGTTGGATCACTCAAGGGAGAAGTTTCCGGCTCTATCATTCTCCTGGTTGGCCCACCTGGCGTTGGCAAAACCTCAATCGGGAAATCCATTGCCCACGCTCTGGGACGCGAGTTTTATCGTTTCTCTGTCGGTGGTATGCGTGATGAGGCCGAAATCAAGGGCCATAGACGCACCTACATCGGTGCGATGCCCGGTAAGGTGGTACAAGCGCTTAAAGATGTTGGCAGTGCCAATCCCGTCATCATGCTCGACGAAATCGACAAAATGGGCAGCTCCTACCGCGGCGACCCCGCCTCAGCCATGCTTGAGATGTTGGACCCCGAACAAAATTCAGATTTTCTCGATCACTATCTCGACGTCCGCCTGGATCTCTCCAAAGTGCTATTTATCTGCACAGCTAATACCTTGGATACCATTCCCGGGCCATTGCTGGATCGCATGGAGATCATTCGCCTGGGTGGCTACATCACCGAAGAAAAGATTGAGATTGCAAAAAACCACCTCTGGCCACGTCACCTGCAAAAAGCCGGCCTGAAAAAGAGCGAGCTTAAAGTGACCGACTCGGCCCTGCGCCACGTCATCGAAGGCTATGCCCGTGAAGCCGGTGTTCGTAATTTAAATAAACAACTAGGACGGATGATACGCAAGGCAGTGGTGGAGTTCGTTAACAAACCGCGCACCAAGAAGCAAAAAAGCATCAGCATTAAAGATGTTGAAAATTACCTCGGCCAGCCATTCTTTCGTAAAGAAAAACTACCCAGTGGCATCGGTATCGTCAACGGTCTCGCCTGGACATCGTTGGGTGGCGTCACGCTGACGATCGAAGCATCACATGTTCACAATTTAAATCGAGGCTTCAAGCTAACAGGGCAATTGGGCGACGTGATGAAGGAGTCGGCCGAGATTGCTTACAGTTATATCCTTGCTAATATTAAAGACTTCGATGGTGACCCTAGCTTTTTCGACAAGGCCTTCCTGCATCTGCATGTGCCTGAAGGTGCCACCCCCAAGGATGGCCCCAGTGCTGGCATTACCATGGCCACGGCGCTACTGTCCCTAGCACGTAAAAAGAAGTTCACCCGTCAATTGGCCATGACTGGCGAACTCACCCTCACTGGCCAAGTCTTGGCCGTGGGTGGCATTCGTGAAAAAGTTATTGCCGCACGACGTAATCGCGTCATGGAGCTGATCTTGCCAGAGGCCAACCGAAAAGATTTTGAAGAGCTACCCAAACACATACAAGATGGTATGACGGTACACTTTGCCAAACATTACAAAGATGTTGCTGATGTTATCTTCTCTACCAAGCACTAAATGAACGAGCAAAACAAACACAGCGGCCTGCTCGGGCCGCTACTGTTCATTCTGTGTTTGATCGTGGTAGTTATCTGGCTGAGCAGCGGTTCATCCAATCAAGCCCACCAACGCAATTGGATAACCGGCTGGAAAACAGTGACACCATTGCAACTGGCTCGCCGCGCCCCGGCTGCGGCCGCATATAACGGTTACCTCTATGTGGTCGGCGGAATAGGCATTAACGACCGCTACATCCAGCCAGTGGAATATGCCCCAATTCTCGAAGATGGTTCACTGGGTGAGTGGCAGCAAACCAGCCCAATCAACGAGGGACGATTTTACAATGCTGCCATCGCTCACAATGGTTTTATCTATACCTTCGGCGGCGGCAGTGGTAATACCGGCCAACAAAACCTGCCCATCGCCTCCGTCGAACGCGCCCGGATAAACCCTGATGGTTCCTTGGCACCCTGGCAGACCATTAACCAGATGCTAAGGCCGCGCCGCGGCTTAAAAACTGTTATTCATAACCACACCATCTACGCCATTGGTGGCTATGATGGCCGATTTCTCAAAAATATTGAACAGGCCACTGTTCAAGCGGATGGCTCACTCAGTCCCTGGCAAATGGAACAACATGAATCCAGCATTGATCGCTACATCCATTCTGCCACAATGGCTGACGATCATATTTACCTGCTTGGCGGCCACATGAAGAGCCCGAATCAGGCCAGCCACCGTGATGTTGAGTCCAGCAAAATAATGAGTAACAAACAACTCAGCCCTTGGCAGATTACAAACCACGGACTGCAAACCCCCCGCTTAATGGCTGAATCATTTAGCCTGGGGCAATATTTGTATATTGCTGGCGGACATACCGGCCATCAGCGTCTCAACAGCGTTGAATTTTCAAAGCCCGATCATAATGGCCAACTGCAAGCTTGGCGTTATACCTCACCCTTGCCTGTTGCCCGCAGCGCCTACGCTGCAACCACCTACAAAAACGTTGTTTACCTGATTGGCGGCGGCGGTGATGAGCAGCCCTTGAGCAGTGTCGACATGGCCAGCGCCAATTTAC
>JAJRWO010000256.1 GCA_024276775.1 Gammaproteobacteria bacterium
ACATCAGCAATCAATTCTAGCGTCTCAGCCAGGCAGATTAAACCAGGCGCTAGATAGCCATCATCATTACTTACAAGAATTCGCACAGCCATGCCCTCTCACCATACTGGCTGAGCCTATTTGTGAAGTGTTGAAAAGAAAGAGGGCTGCCAACAAAATGGCAAGCCTTCCAAAAAAACTAGATTACCGCTATGCACCATTGCATTAGCGCCGCAGGAAATAAGCCCAACGCTAACATAGCAAGGCTATTTGCAGACAATACAACCCGCATATCCATGCCCGCCTCGATCTTGTTTGTATCGACAGGTTTATCAAAGTACATCAGTTTGATAATTCGCAAATAATAAAATGCACCAATGACCGAAAAGACAACGGCATAAACAGCCAGCCAGACCATATCGACATCCACCGCAGCTTGCAACACAGAGAGTTTGGCATAAAAACCGACGGTTGGTGGCACCCCAGCCATTGAGAACATCAAAATCATCATCATGGCCGCCATCCAGGGGCTGCGGTCATTCAGCCCCTTAAAATCATCCAGTTTGTCGGCTTCAAAACCAGAGCGGCTAAGCAGGATAATCATACCGAAACCGCCCATACTCATCAGTGAATAAACCACAACATAGAACATGGCCGAGGAATAACCATTGTCTGTCCCAGCCATCAATCCAATCAGGATAAAACCAACATGAGAGATCGCTGAATAGGCCAACATGCGTTTGATATTAGTTTGCGCAATAGCCACAATATTACCAATTGCAATCGATAACACTGCCAGCACAACTAACAACGATTGCCATTCACCATGTAAATCCCCTAAACCTTCAACCAGCAGGCGCATGACCATAGCAAAAGCTGCAATCTTTGGCGCAGTAGCAATATAGAGCGTTACAGAAGTGGGCGCACCATGATAGACATCTGGAACCCACATATGGAATGGCACCGCACCCAATTTAAAAGCAAGACCAACGATAACAAAAACCAGGCCAAACATTAAGATAGTGTTGTCAGTATTCAGCGCTGCATAGGCACCGATTTCTGCAATATTGAGACTGCCAGATGCGCCATAAAGCATGGACATACCGTACAACAGCATGCCTGAAGCAATAGCACCCAGTATAAAGTATTTCATTGCAGCTTCTGTTGCCTGCAGTGAATCACGTTGAAAGGCAACCAGGGCGTAAAGTGACAACGACAACAGTTCGAGTCCCACGTAGAGCGTGAGCATGCTATGGGCGGAAACCATGACCATCATGCCCAACACACCGAAAAGCCCTAGGACAAAATATTCACCCTTAAATAAATCACGCTTTTTCAGGTAATCACGGGAATAGAGGAATACAATAGCCGTCACTAAGTAGATAAACAGCTTAAGCACATCCCCCATGGGGTCTGAGACAAAACTACCGCTAAAGGTTAGATGGCGCTCACCATCAGACAGACTGATGGTCAGAAAGGCAGCACCCACCAGTGTTGCGATAGACAAAAAATAGGTAATGATCCGGTCTTGTTGTTTGATAAACAGATCCAGAATCAGGATAAAACATGCCATCCCCAGAACAAACATCTCTGGTATTGCGGGTAAAAAATTCGGCATTTCAAAATTCACTATAGCCATCCGTTTCTCAGCCTTCTGCCGTTAACACCCGTCGGCAATCATCTCAGTAAAAAATTAAAGTTTAGATGTCACAGCCTGCTGTAACAGGTTGTCCACCGTTGAATGCATCACTTCGAGCAAAGGTGCGGGATAAACACCCAGCAGCAAGACAAAGAATGCCAAGGTGCCAAGCATCAACGCCTCACGGCCATTAAGATCCTTCAATGCCGCAACCTTGTCATTTTTGACCTCACCAAATATCACCCGTTTAACCATCCACAAGGTATAAGCGGCACCTAGAATTAGAGTCAAACCAGCGAGGAAGGCGTACCAGAAGTTAGCCTGAAAAGCGCCCAGTATGACCATAAATTCACCCACAAAACCAGACGTGCCCGGTAAGCCAACATTTGCCATCGCAAAAAAGACAAACAGCGCTGCAAACCAGGGCATGGTATTCACAATACCTCCGTAATCACTAATGTTACGTGACTGCATACGGTCGTACATTACACCAATACAGAGGAACATTGCACCAGACACAAAGCCATGAGAAATCATCTGCACCATAGCACCTTCCATACCCAGAGCAGCACCTGAAACACTACCTGTCTGGGTGTATATATCAAAAACAATAAAGAAACCCAGTGTCACAAAACCCATATGCGAAATAGAGGAATAGGCGATCAGTTTCTTCATGTCTTCCTGAACCAAGGCAACCAGGGCAATGTAGACCACTGCGATCAGCGACATAGTGATAATCAGCCAGTCCAGCTCAGCACTGGCATCGGGTGTAATTGGAATCATGAAACGCAAAAAGCCATAGGCACCTAACTTCAACATGATTGCCGCCAGAATGACCGAACCCCCTGTCGGTGCCTCAACATGGGCGTCAGGTAACCAGGTATGCACAGGCCACATCGGCACTTTGACAGCAAACGCGATCAAAAATGCCAGAAATATCAGTATCTGTGCGTTCATACTGATTGAAACCGTCTGAAAATCCAGAATCGAGAATGTGCCAGCCTGAGAATAAAGATAAATCAAGGCAACCAACAGGAAGACCGAGCCGAAAAAGGTATACAAGAAAAACTTGATTGTGGCATAGACGCGGTTTTTGCCCCCCCAAATACCAATCACCAGAAACATTGGAATCAACATTGCTTCCCAAAAGACATAAAATAGGATGCCATCAAGAGAAGCAAACACGCCATTCATCATGCCTTCCATGATCAGGAAACAGGCCATGTACTGGGCAACCTTGTGTTGAATAACCTCCCAACCTGCGATGACGACCAAAATGGTGGTAAAGGTGGTTAACAGAATTAACGGCATTGAAATGCCATCCACACCGAGATGATAGGTGATATTAAACGCGGGAATCCAAGCGGCCTGTTCTACAAACTGCATTTCATGGGTAGCAAGGTTAAAGCCAGTCCACAGCAACAAAGAAACCAAAAATACAACCACTGACGATAGCAATGCTACCCAGCGCACGACATTATTATTGCCGCTGGCACCAACAGCCAACACCACAAGGCCAGCCATAATTGGCAGCCATATAACTAAACTTAGGAGCGGTAAATCAGACATTCAGTCCTATCCTTTCTTATTGTTATGCGCGAGCCAAAACCCAGCTCACCAGAACAAGTAATCCAATAATCATCACAAATGCATAATGATATAAATAGCCTGTTTGCATCTGACGTACTGCACCAGCAAGCCAACCAATTAGCTTGGCTGAACCATTGACCATAATTCCATCAATAGCCTTAACATCGCCGATCTGCCATAGAATTTTACCCAACTTCCGAGAACCATCGGCAAAAAATGACTGGTTAAAAGAATCAAATCCGTAGGCGTTATCAAGCAG
>JAJRWO010000257.1 GCA_024276775.1 Gammaproteobacteria bacterium
CACCCTGCTGGATGCAGTGCGCGACTGCCTGTTGCTGTTAGGCGTGAATCTTATTTATTTCGCACGGGCGCGTACCGAGGAGCGGCACTTGTCATGGGACCCGGTGTATGTGGAATACGCACTGGCGATGAACCAGCGCAGCATGTTTCGCGGGTTTGGCCAATGGCTGCCGTTTCTGCGTTATCGCCCACCGGCCCGACCGCTGTTCACCGTGAACGCTGCCGGTGAGCCAGTAGCAGCGTAACCCCTATTGCTATTGGCAGCCGTGACATGTCTGACTTCTTTCTACGATTTATTGACAGCTGTATAAACGCTCTTGTCTCGCTGCGTAATGCTGCTGACAAATCATGCAATAAAACTGACCTTTACCTTATCGAGACCGACATTTGCCGCCAAGCTTCCTTTGCGCTTGCTGGAACAGCATGTCGTTGTATTGAATAAAGCAGGAAAGCCAAAGGCTTGCCGGGCTATTGATACCCCGCTGACACAAAAATGTTTCTGTGAAATATGCGCATGACACTTTTGATTTGAACATTAAACGATTGAAATCAGTAATAACTTCATCTAGCATCCCCCGATGTTAAAAACGTCCTGTTGCGCCCGACACAAACCAATAGCTGAGAAAGCGCCACTTGACAACAATTATCAATTGAAGTCACACAAAACAATGAACATAAGGTCAATGGATATGACAACAACCACCTCAGAATAAACCATCCCCCGGAGTAAACTATCTCGCTCCTTTCAGCATCACCCTGCCCGTTCAAATGCCTGTTATTTGATCTGAAAGCTGTGGGAAATTTAACTCTAAGAGTCTTTATATCTTTAATTTATTATTTTTGTAACTTTTTTTGATTCTATTGATTTAACAGTTATCTTATAACACACCGTGCTTAAACTATTTTGATTTAATTAATGACAGGGAAAATAATAAATGGAAAAGAAAAAGAAAAATATTTGTTTGATAGGAGCAGGCTGTGTCAACTTGATCACGGCCTACTACCTGAAGCATACCGGCTGCGAATTAACAATTCTGGATGCTGCCCCAAACCCCTTGGGTTGCAGCTGGAATAAACTGGGTTGCACCTGGGGAGGGGAGGACGCTCGTATGTTCACACTCACCGAAGCTGATAATTATAACCAAAAAACCACCCCCCATAACAATGAATCAAACATGTATTTCAATCAAAATGTCAAAGACCTTGGCTGGGATGCACGACAAGATATCTCAACAGAATTGGAAAAAAAATGGATCAACCATTATCGAAGCGTATTGCCGCATCAAGCAAGGCAGTATGAAGACAGCATTCTGAGCTTTAATGCTGAGAGCAGAAATTTATGGGAGACTATGCAGGAAACAGATGCCGAGCTTTTTGAAGGTGTAGAATACAAGGAAGGAATTGTAAGAATATACAGCGATGAAGAGCATTATCGGTCACAGCTAGCCCGTCATAGTCACCTTGGCTCATTGCTTCATAATTATCCAACCCTTGAAGAACTGATTATTAATCACCCTGGCCTGGAAAATGCGGTCAATAACAAAGGGATATCCGGAGGATTCAAGACCATTGGTTTTACGGTTAATGCACATAAATTCTTCTCAAAACTGGTTGACTGGCTTGAGCAACGTGACGTTGATTTTCACTGGAATGAAAAAGTTGAACACATACAATATGACAAAAGTGGAAAAGTTGTTTCCCTGGAAACACCAAAACGCTTGTTAAAAAGTGATAATTTTGTATTGTCACTGGGTGCCTATGGTTCCGAGTTACTCAAAAAAACACCTGCAAAAGGTATTATTGGTGGTGTTTTGGGTGCATGGCTGACCATTCCTAATGTTTCTCCAAAACTGAAACACCCTCTGAAACTGTCCCGGAAAGGTCATGTTACCGAAGATGCCAACATCACTATCGCAAAGGATAAAGAAGGCAATCCTGTTTTGATTATTGGTTCAGGATATGGATTTACGGGGACATCTCCACATAATATTGAAAAACATCAGCTTGAGCTGGTATATAAAGGTATCGAAAACACAGCTCAACTGTATTTTCCTGAAGCTTATGAGCAGGCTGCCGCTGTTTCAGCTCTGGAAAAAACACAGAAATATTGCATCCGCCCCTGGACACCCACCGGTTTAGGTATTTTTGAAAGCATACCAACTGTCACAGGTGGACATGATACCGGAGGGTTTGCGCAAGCACCATCTATAGCATGCGCCGTTCTCGCTTCATTCAGTGATACTTCGCATCCTATGCACAATTTGTATCAGGATTCTGGCTGGAAAAAACAGGCATGATAAAAGAAAGTTTTAGCCTGACAACAAAGAAAAACACCCACTATGCATGTGAAATGGTCAACCTTGACTCCTCACACTTTGAAGAAGCATATGCAATAGATATGCGGGCATTTGAAGAGCTGAATGGAAAATATATTAAAAAAAGTGAAGCCTTTATTAAAGCCTGCTTGCGCAGCGAATGTAGTGTTGGCATAAAAACAGGAAATACATTAATTGCCACGGTAACCGTTAATATCGAAAAAATAAATGATGAAAAGCGCGCATCTATATTAGGGTTTGAAGAACATTGGCCTGTTTTTATCGGCTTCATTGAAGGTGCCTACGTTCTCCCAACATTCAGAAAACAAGGCCTGATCAGCAGGCTTTACTGTAAAGCGGTACAATTACTCAAAGAAAAGGGAATACAACATATATATAGCGCAATCGACCCCCGAAATCATGCAAATATAATCGCCATGACGAAATCAGACTTCGCCCTTCAAAATTTATATCACTCCAACCTGAATGGAGACTTGCGCTATTTAATAAAACACCATTCTGAACAAGTGTTTCTAACCGACAAACAACACACAGTGTTGATTGACGATCATGATACGCAAGTTGCTTATTTTAAAAAAGGCTACATTGGCGTCCACATTACTGTGAAAAATATTGTGTCTGGAAAGACTTCAGATAACAAATCAGCAACCTGTATGATGTTGATGAAGAAACGATAAAATAGCCCGGCCTCTCACTAAGAAGCCCTGGGAAACCATACCATATGTTATTATTTCCCTTTACACACAACCAATGCACCATTAAACTACGCTGCAAAATTTACTTGTGGCACTCTTCACCCTACAATTGGAAACCTCATTTTATGCCTCAAAAAAAAGCGATTTTAGTCACTGGCGGAGCCGGTTATATTGGCAGCCACGTAGTACGTCAACTTGGTGAGGCGGGTGAAACCGTTATGGTACTGGACAATCTCTCCACAGGATTCAAAGAATCCGTATTATCCGGTGAACTGATTATTGGTGATACCGGCGACCGGGAACTGGTTTCACAGATATTGAAGGAGCACAACATTGGTTCCGTAATGCATTTCGCAGCCCATACCATCGTCCCGGAATCTGTCTCCAACCCGTTAAAATATTACGGAAACAATACCTGCAATTCGCGCAATCTGCTGGAATGTTGTGCAGCCGCTGGTGTAGAACATTTTATCTTCTCTTCCACCGCAGCGGTGTACGGCATTCCCGACGTGGATCAAGTCACCGAAGACACCCCCACTGCCCCCATCAATGCCTACGGCAGTTCAAAACTGATGACCGAGCAAATGCTCAAAGACCTCTCTTTTGCCACTGACCTGCGCCACGTCGCCCTGCGTTATTTCAACGTTGCGGGTTCCGATCCCGAAGGTCGCATCGGTCAATCCACCGAAAAAGCCACCCTGCTCGTCAAAGTGGCCTGCGAAACCGCACTGGGCAAGCGGGACAAAATCTGTATTTTCGGCACCGACTACCCCACCCCGGACGGTACCGGTATCCGCGATTACATCCATGTGGAAGACCTCGCCAGCGCGCATCTTGCCGCCCTGGCCTACCTGCGTAACGAGGGTGATTCCACCACGTTGAATTGTGGTTACGGCCACGGCTACAGCGTGCGTGAAGTACTGGACTCCGTTGAACGGGTACATGGCGAAGCACTTAATATCGTCGAGGAACCCCGCCGTGCCGGTGATCCACCACAACTGATCGCCAAAGTGAGCGCGATTCATGCGGCTTTTGACTGGAAGGTGAAATACGATAATCTGGACGTGATCGTAAAAACTTCGCTGAATTGGGAGAAGAAGTTGCTCGACAGAGCCTCAAGTTAGTTTTGATGTACCTCAGACACTAAAAACCGATAACAGCATCCGCGAAGATGCAGAGAGCGCAGAAGGAAAAGAGTAATCTTTGCGCTCTCTGCATCTTCGCGCCCTTGCGTTAGATTGTAGAAATGTAAAAATAAACTTGACCGGATGCCAAGTGGTAAACTTTGTCGAATGAGCCGCTTATTACACCACCTCATCGAAGATGCCGCCCAAACTACGCCTGGTGCCAAAGCCCTGACCTCTGGGGAAATACACCTTTCTTATAGTGAGTTTCAACGCCACCTACAATCCACCGCAACAGGATTACAAACTCTCAGCCTGAAACGAGGGGATCGCATCGCAGTCTATCTGCCCAAACAACCGGAGACGATCCTCGCCCTGTTTGGCATCGCCCAGGCGGGTGGCATTTTTGTGCCCATCAATCCCTTGCTCAAGCCTGCTCAGGTGGCCCATATTCTTGATGACTGCGGAGCCAGCATGCTCATTACTTCGATGGATCGGGCCGCATTGCTGGCGAATGTACTGCCTGCCTGTACATCTCTGCAACATCTGGTCATCGCCGATGGCCCGGTACAACCTGAAGCCTTCCCTTTTCTCGCTGTGACAGGCTGGCAGGCATTGCAATCCAGCAATAGCCCCATAGACATAGACATCGCAGAAAACAGTGTCGCGGCGATTCTTTATACCTCCGGCAGCACCGGCCTGCCTAAAGGTGTTGTGCTTTCCCATCGCAATCTGCTACTGGGCGCGGAAAGTGTCGCCCACTATCTCGATACCCAAGCATCGGATCGCCTGCTCGCGGTGTTGCCGCTGAGTTTTGATTACGGTCTGAATCAGCTTATAACCGCGTTTCACACCGGTGCCTCGGTGGTGCTGATGAATTACCTGCTGCCCCGGGATATTGTGCGTACCGTGAGCCGGGAGCGCATCACTACCCTTGCTGGTGTGCCATCGTTATGGATGCAGCTGGCCACTTTGGACTGGCCCAAGGAGATCGGTGAGCATCTACAGACTCTCACCAACTCCGGCGGGCATTTACCTGTGCCAGTGATTAAAAACCTGCAACAACGCCTGCCTGCCAGCAGACTTTTTCTTATGTACGGTCTCACCGAAGCGTTCCGTTCCAGTTATCTGCCACCGGAAGAACTGGCTATCCGCCCTGCCTCCATGGGCAAGGCCGTCCCCCACGCTGAATTGGCGGTGGTGCGCCCGGATGGTACTGCCTGTGCCCCTGACGAGCCGGGTGAGCTGGTGCATGCCGGGCCACTGGTGGCGCAGGGTTACTGGAACAACCCTGCCGCAACCAAGCGTCACTTTCGCC
>JAJRWO010000258.1 GCA_024276775.1 Gammaproteobacteria bacterium
AACACAATCCCACGCGCATTATTATCGAAGCAACTGGACGCTTAGAATATGAATTTATTTTGGCATGCTCAACCGCTAAACTTCCTTTTGTTGTCGCGAACCCTGTGCATATCAAAAAGTTTGCTGGGGCTATTGGGCAGCTAGCAAAAACAGATAAAATGGATGCTATGTTAATCGCGCATTATGGCGAAAAAATACAGCCATCACTTTCGACGCTAAAGCCTGAAAAAATGCGACTTATGAGCGATTTACTCTCTCGACGACGGCAACTGATATCTTTACAAACGACAGAGAAGAATCGTCTTCAAATTATGCCCAAAGAAATTACAGGGCTCATTCACCCAATACTCACCGCAATCAAAAATCAACTGACTAAAACCGATGAGCGATTACTCAAACTCATTGAAAGTTTCCCTGAATTCAAAGCGAAAAATGATATCATTCAAAGCATGCCTGGCGTTGGTAATGTCGTCGCGTTTAGCCTACTAAGTAATATGCCTGAACTTGGCTATTTAACGAATAAACAAGCCGCCGCATTAGTCGATGTTGCTCCGATCAACCGAGAGAGTGGGCATTATAAATGGAAGCGACAGATTCGCGGAGGTAGACCGCAAATTCGCACGGTAATGTTCATGGCAATGATGTCAGCTATGCAATGCAATCCTGTTTTTAAGGCAACCTATAAACGATTGCTTGAAGCGGGAAAACCAAAAAAAGTGGCCATCATTGCCTGCTTAAGAAAAATGGTTGTCATACTGAACTCTATGGTGAGAGACGGTGCTTCTTGGAACCCGAAAGCATGCTAAAAATTAACTATTGACACCATAGTCACTTGTTAACGACCTTCTTACTTCTGTCGAATTTTAACGCTAATATAATCGAAATAAGTAACCAGACAAACCACATCCAACACCCTGGATTACTACTCACTGACAATGGTAACAACAGTCAAGCCTGATAAATAAAGATAAAAACCTCAGAACTTTGTGCCTGTTTATACTGGTAAAAATAGTAGCGGCCTACTCTGCCCGCCACTATTTTTACACCTTTTTCGACAAGGAAACAGGCCTACTGACAGCCGTTATTTTCAACAACAACCGATGTTAATTTCCAAATTTCATTATTGTATTCCCGCATCGTCCTATCGGTAGAAAACTTGCCACTACAGGCGGCATTCATAATGCTCATTTGCACCCAGCGATCCTGATCCAGATAGGCGTCTGCTGCGCACTGTTGGGCATCGATAAATTCGCGAAAGTCGGCCGCGACTAACCATGGGTCATGCGGGTTACAAATAGAATTAACGATATTTTCAAACAATCCTTGTTCAAATTGATTAAAATGACCACACCTGAGGAGCTTCATTACACGATTCAAGTCTTTATCTGCAGCAATAATAGCAGCAGGGTTATAGTGTCCTCGTGTTTGAGCGACCTCTTCAGCCGTCATACCGAACAAGAAGAAATTTTCATCACCCACCTCTTCACGAATTTCGATATTGGCACCATCCAGTGTGCCAATGGTCACCGCGCCGTTCATCATAAATTTCATATTGCCTGTGCCAGAGGCTTCTTTACCCGCCGTTGAAATCTGTTCAGACAAATCAGTACCGGGGCAGATAAGTTCCATCGCTGTAACGCGATAATTGGGTAAAAATGCCACCTTGAGCAGGTCACCTACCTCGGGGTCATTATTCACCATGAAGGCGACATTATTAATCAGTTTAATAATGCTCTTGGCTATGGCATAGCCTGGGGCTGCCTTGCCGCCAATTAACACACAACGTGGCGTCCAGTTATCCGTGTCACCGCGTTTGATTCGATCATAGAGATGAATGACATGCAATATGTTCAGTAATTGACGCTTGTATTCATGAATACGTTTAACCTGAACATCAAACATCGCCTCAGTCTTAAAAACAACACCACACTCTTCTTCAACCAGGTTTGCCAGACGTTGTTTATTGGCTTGCTTGACCTGATGCCATTTTTTGCGAAAGGCGGCTTTTTTGGCATACGGTTTCAGTTTTTTCAGGTGCTCCAGTTCCGTGACCCATTCATCGCCAATATTGTCGCTGATTAACTGACTTTGCTCAGGATTACACCAAGCCAACCAGCGACGCTGGGTCACACCATTGGTCTTATTATTAAACTTGTGCGGCCACAATTCGTAGAAGTCATGAAACAGGCCTGCCTTCAACAGCTCTGAATGTAGCTCGGCTACGCCATTGATTGAGTAGCTACCCACAATGGCCAGATAAGCCATGCGCACCTGCGGCTCGTCAGCCTCTTCAATAATAGACATCCGCGCCAAGCGATCCGTATCCCCCGGCCAGCGCTGTGCAACTTCACTCAGAAAGCGGGCATTGATTTCAAAAATAATTTCCATCAGACGCGGCAATAACTGCTCAAACATCCGTACCGGCCAGCGCTCCAGGGCCTCAGGTAACAAGGTGTGATTGGTGTAGGCCATGGTGCTGGAAGTAATCGCCCATGCTTTATCCCAGCCCATGCTTTGTTTATCCATTAACCGACGCATCATCTCGGCAATGGCAATGGTAGGATGGGTATCATTCAGCTGAAAACAGTTCTTTGCTGCAAACTCACTAAAATCCAGACCATGGTCACGAATCCAGCGACGGAAGACATCACCCAGACTGGCAGACGCGAGAAAATACTGCTGCCTCAGACGCAGTTCTTTACCATTCTCACTGGCATCATTGGGGTAGAGCACCATGGAAATATGCTCAGCCTTATTTTTACTGGCGACTGACTCGGTGTAATCACCGGCATTAAACTCATCAAGATTGAATTCATCCGTTGCCGCCGCACTCCACAGGCGCAAGGTATTGACAGTGCCGTTGCGATAACCAGGCACTGGCACATCGTAAGGGACAGCCAGCACGTCCTGGGTATCGACCCAGCGTGAACGCATTACATTACTGGCATCACGATAAAACTCAGCACGGCCACCAAAATGAATCCGCTGAGTAAATTCAGGCCGTTCCAGTTCCCATGGATTACCATTACGCAACCAGTGATCCGGTTCTTCGATCTGATGGCCATTTTCGATATGCTGCCTGAACATGCCATATTCATAGCGAATACCATAACCAATCACTGGCAATTGCAGGGTGGCACAACTATCCAGAAAACAAGCGGCCAAACGCCCCAAACCACCATTGCCCAAACCGGCATCATGCTCCGCCTCAGCCACCTCTTCCAGCTCAATACCGTATTTTTCCAACGCGGCAGTTGCTTCATCGTCAACACCCAGGTTAAGCATAGCGTTACCCAGAGCACGACCCATTAAAAATTCCAGCGATATATAATGAGCACGCCTGCTATCGGTCTCTTGATAAGCATAACGGGTGTTTTTCCAGCGTTCCATCAAACGATCACGTAACACTAGCGCCAGTGCTGTATAAGGGTAATGTGTAGACATACAAAACCTGTCACGCCCCAGGGTAGTGCTAAAATGACGACGAAAATCTGCGGCCAGGTCTGACGTCTGCATCCCTAACTTAGGCACTTCAGTCAAGTCAGGATGAGGTTGACTGTTTTTCAGGGGTTTAAAAATCATGTGGTTGACTCAGTTGGTTGATCAATTCAAACATTATTCATCTTTCTTAAAGCTTCCAGACAGACAAACCATCGATGAAATATAGGATAAAAATTAGCAAGGCGCAATCATCGCCACACACCGTGAGGCTAGGCCGATTTTTCTGTGAACTATCACGCCATTTTACAGTCATATTTTCCCACAAGGCTTGCAGCTTTGATTGCGATAGGTAAAACTCATAACATCAGATAACAGTCGTTTAATAAGGGTGCTCATGTCGTACCAACACGCAATACAACAACTTAAACAACATATTAGCCAACAAATTATCGGTCAGGAAGCACTGGTGGATCGCATGCTCATCGCCCTGCTCTGCGATGGCCACCTGCTGGTAGAAGGCGCCCCTGGTCTCGCCAAGACTCGCGCCATCAAGCGTCTCAGCGAATCCATCGAAGGTGACTTTCACCGCGTCCAGTTCACCCCCGACCTGCTGCCCGCCGATCTTACCGGCACTGAGATATTTCGGCCGCAAGACGGAAACTTTGAGTTTCAGCCCGGGCCGCTGTTTCACAACCTGATTCTAGCAGACGAAATCAACCGCGCTCCGGCCAAGGTACAATCAGCCCTGCTAGAGGCCATGGGCGAGCGGCAGATCACCGTTGGTGCTGTCACCCACAAGCTGCCCGAGCTATTTCTGGTCATGGCGACCCAAAATTCAATTGAGCAGGAAGGCACCTACCCTCTGCCCGAAGCACAACTGGATCGGTTTCTGCTGCATGTATTTATCGACTATCCCGACGCTGAGGCCGAACGAAAAATACTGCATTTGGTTCGCAACGAAGCGCAGACAAGCACAACCGATGCCACCACCATGGTCACCCAGAATACCCTGTTTGGCGCCCGCAAAGAAGTGCTGCAAATCCACATGGCTGATAACCTGGAAGAATACCTGCTGCAATTGATCCTGACGACGCGCAAACCAGCAGGCCATAGTGCCGAATTAGCACAATGGATTGAGTACGGCGCCAGCCCACGCGCCACCATTGCCCTCGACCGCACCGCCCGTGCCCACGCCTGGTTGCAAGGGCGCGACTATGTTACCCCGGAAGATATCCAGACCATGGTCTTTGACGTACTGCGACATCGCATCATTCTTAGCTATGAGGCTGAGGCCAACGGCATCAGCGCCAACAAATTCATCAGTGAGTTAATTCATACCGTCGCTGTGCCATGAGCCTGTTTGAACGCAGCAGAAATCCCGTTGGCTCAGCCACGGTCGATGGCGATAACCTGGTGCATGTCTCCCTGGCCACACTCATCGCCTTGCGCACGGCCGGTGAAGGGTTGTCGCTCAAGGCCAGTCGCATCGCTGCCCGCCAAAGTGGCAACTACCTGTCACGTTTTAAAGGCCGGGGCATGGAATTTGACGAGACACGGCTATATCAACCGGGTGACGATGTTCGTACTCTGGACTGGCGTGTCACCGCCCGCACCGGCAAACCACATACCAAGCTGTTTCGTGAAGAACGGGAACGGGCCGTACTCACCTGGGTGGACATGCGCCCGAGCATGTTTTTTGCCACCCGTGGTGCCTTCAAATCCGTCATCGCAGCGCGCACCGCGGCCTTAATCGGCTGGCGCGCCAACCAGCAAGGCGACCGCCTTGGCAGCCTGGTATTTAATGCCGACAACCACCACGAACTGCGCCCCAAACAGGGCAAATCAGCGGTGTTGAAATTGCTGCAACAGTTGAGTACAGCCTCACACTGGCACAGCCAACACAACGAACAAGAAGCCAATGCCAACAACGCCTTGGCCCGGCTGCGCCGCGTTGCCAAACCCGGCAGCCTGATCTTTTTGATCAGCGACTTTCGCAATCTGGGGCCACAAGCCGAATCACATCTGGCGCAGCTGTCGCGTCATAATGATGTGGTGTTGTTTCATATTTATGATCCACTGGAACAAGCCCTGCCGAAACAAGGCCAATACCGTGTTGTTTGGGGCCAACGCAGCAGTGTCTTTAGCAGCAGCGATGCAGCACAACAAACACACCACCAACAATTCGAGCAACATCGCCAGCAACTACAACAGTTATGCCATTTTCCCGGCATTCATTATCTTAGTTGCGCCACCAATGATGATCTACTGCAATGCTTGCAACAGGGCTTAAGAGCACGATGAATCCCGAAAGCCAAACACTGCCGCTGCGCGATATTCACCTGCCTGAAGCCGTCAGCGGCTGGCCACCCGCCATGGGCTGGTGGCTGTTATTAGCCCTGTTACTGTTGTTGCCAGTGGTTGTCTGGACGGTTCGCAAATTTATGGCACGACAGCAACTGCGCCAACAAGCCCTGGCGGAACTGAACAAAATCGAAACCCGCTTTCAGCAACATCAAAACAGCCAACAACTGGTGAGCGATATTTCTATCCTGCTGCGGCGTATCTGTATCAGCCGTTTTCCATGCCATGATGTCGCAGGGCTGCATGGCGAAGCATGGATCGATTTTTTGAACTCACAAACAAATAGCTTTGACGCCGAAAAAAGTCAGGCACTGATCAACGGCCCGTATCAAAAACAGTGCCACATCCATAGTTTGCCATTAATCAATGCCAGCCGTGACTGGATCAAACAACTGCAACCCGGGACACAGCCATGATTCAGTTTGAATGGTTGTGGGTCTTAGCCGCCCTCCCCCTACCCTGGCTATTGCGTTTTATTCTGCCGCCAACCAAAAGCCAGCAGGATGCAGCCCTGCGCGTGCCCTTTATCGACGATTTTCAAGCCATCAGCAACACGATGGTCAGCCACAAACCAAGGCA
>JAJRWO010000259.1 GCA_024276775.1 Gammaproteobacteria bacterium
CAGTCGCGATATCTGTGTTTGTCACCCTTGATGGTGTGCCAACCACGGCAGAACAAGCTGGATTGAGTCGTGATGGTACCGTCTTCAAGTCCTGCCAGGCCGATAAAGGGTTTGATTGTCGAACCGGGTGGATATTGTCCCTTCAAGGCACGGTTGAAGAGCGGCTTGGCGTGTGATGTTCGCAGTGCATTGTAGCTTTTGTGGTCGATACCGTTGACAAACAGGTTGGGATCGTAGTCGCTGGTGCTGGCCATGACCAGTATTTCGCCATTATTGGGATTGATGGCAACCACAGCGCCTGTATTGCCTTTCAAGGCCTGTTTGGCGGTGCGCTGCAGTTCGGTATCCAGGGTCAGGGTAATATTTTGGCCAGGCATAGGGGGAGTGCGTTCCAGTACTCGCAGGGTCCGGCCAAAGGCGTTGGTTTCAACCTTCTGCAGGCCAACGATGCCATGCAGTTGTTGCTCATAGGCTTTTTCTATACCCAGTTTACCGATGTGGCTGGTGGCGGCGTAATTGGATGGATCAATTAGCTCTAATTCTTTTTCATTGATGCGGCTGACATAGCCGATTGAGTGTACCGCCAGATTAGCCTGTGGGTAGTTACGTACCAGCCGCGCAGCGATTTCAATGCCCGGAAAACGGTGACGATTGACGGCCAAACGGGCGATTTCCTCTTCACTGAGCCGGATCCGTAATGGAACCGGCTGAAAGCGGCGTTTGTGCTTCAACTGTTTGTGAAAGCGTTTGATCTGGGTGTCGCTGATATCAATGATCTGGCTGAGTTCGGCAATGGTTTTATCCATGTCCTTGACCCGTTCAGCAATGATTTCCAGGGTATAGGTGGGCAGGTTCTGTGCCAGTACGACACCGTTGCGGTCAAGGATCAGACCACGGGTGGGGGCGATTGGCTGGATGCTGACACGATTGTTTTGTGACAAAGTAGTGTAGTGTTCATGGCTGAGAATTTGCAAATAGACCATGCGGCTAATGATTGCCAGGAGGGTTAAGATGATAAAAAACAGGGCAATAGTGGCGCGCGAGTTGAATAGCTGGCCTTCACGAATCTGATCTTTGATGGTAATGCGTGAGTACATATTTATGTATTAGCTGATGCCAAAGTATCGCCTGATATCTCTAAGAATCAGATAAAGCCAGGGCCACAGCAGGGTACTGCTAATCGCGGGTAACCAGTAGTTCCAGTGGCTGCTTTGAATACCAATAATACCGTTGATCCACATCACTAGAATCTGATAAAGGATAATAAGCCCCATAATGCTGAGGGCTTGTTGCCACATTGGGTAGACGCGGATTTGCTGGTAGATTTTGAGGGTTAGCATGGCAATGACGATCAGTGCCAAGGCGTGCTGACCCAATATCCCACCTTTAAGCACATCCAGGCACAATCCCAGAAAAAAGGCAGTTAAAATGCCGATGCGATTAGGCAGGGCCATGCACCAATAGATCAAAACTAATGCCAGCCACTCGGGCCGAAAATCAACCAGCCATTCTGGTAATGGAATGATGGTTAACGCCAGTGCGCTGAAAAAGGTGAGGCTAATGACCACCATGCTGCCGCCGCGGGTTGCATGTGCCATTAGTTCTGCTCTCCGTCGGTGTCAGATTGGTTTGGCCAAATCAGCAATACTTCGCGGCTGCGTTGTAGCTTTGCTGTCGGTTTGGCCTTGACCCGGGCAAAGGGCTGGCCGGGATCAATGCCGATTTCGGTGATGGTGGCAACAGGATAGCCTTGCGGAAAACGCCCCCCCAGACCGCTGCTAACCAGTAGGTCGCCGATTTGGATGTCGGCATTATTGGGGAAGTAAGAGACGTCCAGTTGCTTTGAGCTGCCAGTGCCGATAAGAATAGTGCGCAAGCCATTGCGATTGACTGCAACGGGGATGGCGTGATTGGGGTCGGTGATCAGGGTAGCGGTACTGGTGAGTGGTTCAACGCGAGTGACTTGTCCCATGATACCGTTGGCATCCAGCAGAGCCTGACCAAGATAAATGTTGTCGCTGCGGCCCTTGTTAATGATGATCTGGCTGGAAAAAGGCTCCATATCCACAGCCAACAGCTCGGCAATCAACACCCGCTCACCGACTTTTGATGATGAGTCCAACAGTCGGCGCAAACGCATGTTTTCACTTTCCAGTGCCGCGAGTTTTTGCAGCCTGACATCATAGAGCAATTGCTGGGTTTTAAGGCTAGTGACTTCAGCCATCAGTGCTTCACGGCTGGAAAAGCTGTCGTCTGCCCATTTGCCAGCACTCACAGGAAAATTCACGATGTATTGCACGGGGTAGACGATCACAGAAACCACCGCACGAATCTCTTTCAGGTACTGAAAACGGTGATCCAGTGTCATTAACAGTATAGAGAGCAGCAGGCACGCCAAAAAGCGCACGTTGGCAGATGAGCCGTGTACAAATAGGGGTTTGATGGTGTGCTCTCTCGCCCATTAGGCGTATGGTTAAAATCTCTAATCTCAATGTTAGCAGGTGCTGCCGGCTAATTGTAAACAAACATTGTTGGGTTATTCCACTGAAAATAGCTCTGTGCCGCCTTCATCAATCATTTCCAGAGCACGACCACCACCGCGGGCGACGCAAGTCAGCGGGTCTTCGGCAACAATGACTGGCAAGCCGGTTTCTTCCATCAATAAACGGTCAAAGTCGCGTAACAGGCCACCGCCGCCGGTCAATACCATGCCGCGTTCGGCGATATCGGCACCCAGGTCAGGAGGGGTTTGTTCCAAGGCTGTTTTGACGGCGCTGACAATGCCGGACAGCGGTTCCTGCAGTGATTCGAGAATTTCATTGCTGTTAAGGATAAAACTGCGGGGGATGCCCTCGGACAGGTTGCGACCCTTGACCTCGATTTCAAGCACTTCCTTGCCGGGAAAGGCAGAGCCAATTTCATGTTTAATGCGCTCCGCGGTGGACTCACCGATCAGTGTGCCGTAGTTACGACGCACGTAGTTGATAATGGCTTCGTCAAAGCGGTCACCGCCAATACGCACCGAGGCAGAGTAAACAATGCCGTTCAACGACAAAATGGCGATTTCGGTGGTGCCTCCGCCGATATCGAGCACCATTGAGCCCTGTGCTTCACCCACTGGCATGCCGGCACCGATGGCTGCGGCCATGGGTTCCTCGATCAGAAAAACGTCGCGGGCGCCTGCGCCCGCGGCTGATTCTTTGATCGCACGGCGTTCCACCTGGGTAGAGCCGCAGGGGACGCAGATCAGGACGCGAGGGCTGGGGCGGAAAAATTTATTTTCATGCACTTTGCGAATAAAGTGTTGTAACATTTTTTCGGTGACGGTGAAATCGGCGATGACACCGTCTTTCAAAGGTCGGATGGCGACGATGCTGCCTGGGGTACGGCCAATCATGCGTTTTGCTTCCATGCCGACGGCGGCGATGCTCTTGGGGCCACCGGGGCCACGCTCCTGGCGAACGGCGACGACTGAAGGCTCGTTGAGGACGATGCCTTGGCCGCGTACATATATCAATGTGTTGGCAGTGCCGAGATCGATGGCGATATCGTTGGAGAAAATTCCGCGAAAGCGTTTGAAAACCATTTGCTTGAGTTACCCTGAAATTGTGCGCTTGGTACAGGTTGCGACCAAAACTTGCCGTAATTTAGCAATTTGTGGGGGCTTTGGGCAAGTTAATAAGTATGTTAAATTTGCCTGCCTCGCCAGCAACGGTGGATAAAGTCCAAAAATTGGAGCTTAAAAATGAGTATTGAGCGTAGTGATGTTGAAAAAATAGCCCATCTGGCGCGGCTTGAGCTGGCAGAGGCTGATATGCCTGGCTATGTTCATAATCTCTCCAGCATTTTCGATTTGGTGGCACAAATGGATCATGTCGACACCGACAATGTTGAACCGATGGCCCATCCGATGGCGATGACCCAGCGACTACGAGAAGATATCGTGACTGAGACCAATCAACGCGAGCATTTCCAGCAGATTGCAGCGCAGACTGAAAATGGCCTGTATTTGGTGCCCAAAGTGATTGAGTAACCGTTGTTTGCCAGTCCTGTTGAGTTATTTAAATCACCGCAACACAGAATTCAAAACATGCATAACAAAACCATCGCCGAATTATCTCAGTCTCTGGCACAGGGAGCGTTTTCCAGCGTCGAGTTGACGCAGGCCTATCTTGAGCGCATTGAAAGATTTGATGGCCAGATTAACAGCTATATTACCGTTGCTGCCGACGAGGCCTTGGCCGCGGCCAAGCAGGCGGATGCCCAGATCAAGGCCGGTACTGCCGGGATCTTGACGGGCATTCCGTTAGCCCAGAAAGATATCTTCTGCACCAATGGCATCAAGACTACTTGTGGCTCGAAGATGCTGGATAACTTTATCTCGCCCTATGATGCGACGGTCATCAGCCACTTCAAACAGGCCGGTGCGGTTATGTTGGGCAAGACCAACATGGATGAGT
This sequence comes from Gammaproteobacteria bacterium, assembly GCA_024276775.1. Lineage (GTDB taxonomy): Bacteria > Pseudomonadota > Gammaproteobacteria > Tenderiales > Tenderiaceae > Tenderia. The sequence continues at coordinate 4,461 of JAJRWO010000259.1, forward strand.
TTGCCATGGGTTCATCCAATGAAACCAGCTTTTACGGTGCGGTGAAAAACCCTTGGGATCTGGATGCGGTGCCCGGTGGTTCTTCTGGCGGTTCAGCCGCCGTGGTGGCGGCGCGGCTGGCACCCGCTTCAACCGGCACCGATACCGGAGGTTCGATTCGTCAGCCAGCAGCCTTGTGCGGTATTACGGGTCTGAAACCCACTTATGGCCGAGTGTCACGTTACGGCATGATTGCCTTTGCCTCCAGTCTTGATCAGGCTGGACCCATGGCGCGCACGGCTGAAGACTGCGCCCTGATGATGAATGTCATGGCCGGGTTTGATGACAAAGATTCAACCTCGATAGCGCGTGAAGTCCCAGATTACAGTGTCACGCTGAATCAGTCACTGGCAGGACTGAAAATTGGCCTGCCAAAAGAATATTTCGCCGAGGGACTGGACAATGATGTTGCCGGCGCAGTACAAGCAGCCATCGAAGCATATAAAAAGCTCGGTGCCAAGGTCGTCGAGATCAGCCTGCCTAATACAGGCTTATCGGTGCCGGCCTATTATGTGGTCGCCCCGGCGGAGTGTTCGTCCAATCTGTCACGTTTTGATGGTGTGCGTTTCGGTTATCGCTGTGACAATCCCAAAGACCTGGAAGACTTGTACAAACGTTCACGTGGTGAAGGGTTTGGTGCAGAAGTAAAGCGCCGCATCATGGTGGGTGCCTATGTTCTATCAGCGGGTTACTACGATGCCTATTACATCAAAGCGCAGAAGGCGCGACAGCTGATCTCACAGGATTTTAAGCGGGCGTTTGAAAAGGTTGATGTCATCATGGGGCCAACCTCGCCAACCGTAGCGTTTAACTTAGGCGAGAAGATCGATGATCCGATCACCATGTACCTGTCGGATGCCTACACCATCGCGACCAATCTGGCCGGTTTGCCTGGCCTGTCGGTACCGTGTGGTTTTGTGGGGCAGCGTCCGGTGGGTTTGCAAATCATCGGCAACTATTTTGACGAAGCGCGGCTGTTGAATGTTGCGCACCAATATCAACAGCACACTGACTGGCACGCTCGTGCGCCAGAAGCTTTTAGGTAGTTTTATTCACTACGAAGATTACTCAGAAAACAACGTTAGACGTTGTCTGCTTCATGGTAAAAAAATAAAAGAGGAATAAGCAATGCAATGGGAAGTCGTCATCGGTCTGGAAATTCACGCCCAGCTTGCGACCAAAAGTAAAATTTTTTCTGCTGCCTCCACTGCCTACGGTGCAGCGCCTAATAGCCAGGCTTGTGCGGTGGATCTGGGGTTGCCGGGTGTGTTGCCAGTATTCAATAAAGAGGCCTTGCGCATGGCCGTTAAATTTGGCCTGGCCAATGGCTGTGACATTACGCGACGTTCGGTGTTTGCGCGTAAAAATTATTTTTATCCTGATTTGCCCAAAGGCTATCAGATTAGTCAGATGGATCATCCGATTGTGGCTAAGGGTGAACTGGAAATTGAGCTGGAAGACGGCAGTACAAAAATCATTGGTATTACCCGTGCTCACCTTGAAGAAGATGCCGGTAAATCCCTGCATGAAGATTTTCACGGCATGACCGGGATAGACTTGAATCGAGCGGGTACACCGTTACTGGAAATTGTCTCCGAACCCGACATGCGCAGTGCCAAAGAGGCGGTTGCCTATATGAAAAAAATTCATTCGTTGGTGCAATACCTGGAAATTTGTGACGGTAACATGCAGGAAGGCTCGTTTCGTTGTGATGCCAATGTGTCGATTCGGCCCAAAGGCCAGCAAGAGTATGGCACTCGCGCCGAATTGAAAAATATTAACTCGTTTCGTTTTGTTGAACGCGCCATTAACGTCGAAGTGGAACGACAGATTGATGTGCTTGAGGGGGGGGCTAAAGTGGTGCAGGAAACTCGCCTTTACGATGCTGACAAAAATGAAACCCGTTCCATGCGCAGCAAAGAGGAAGCCTTCGATTATAGGTACTTTCCAGACCCGGATTTGTTGCCAGTAGAGATCGATGATGCATATATTGAGGCAATACGTGCGACACTGCCCGAGTTGCCCGATGCAAAAAAAATGCGTTTCATTGATGAATATAATCTAAAAGCCGAAGATGCCAACACCCTCACCAGTGATCGTGGCCTGGCGGATTTTTTCGAAGCAGTGGTCAAAACGGGGGGCGACACCAAGTTGTCTGCCAACTGGGTCATCAGTGAATTGTTGGGTGCCTTAAACAAAGGCAGTATGGGGCTGGCTGAGAGTCCGGTCACGGCTGAAATGCTGGGGGATATGATTAAACGCATTAAAGACAACACCATCTCTGGTAAAATTGCCAAACAGGTCTTTGCGGCCATGTGGGAGGACGAGGGTGATGCTGATGCCATCATCGAAGCTAAAGGCCTCAAACAGGTAACGGACAGCGGAGCCATTGAAAAGATCGTCGATGAAGTACTGGCCAATAATCCGGCCCAGGTAGAGCAGTACCGTGGTGGTAACGAAAAGATATTAGGTTTTTTTGTTGGTCAGGTGATGAAGGCCTCACAAGGCAAGGCCAACCCCGGTCAGGTAAACCAGTTATTAAGCGCCAAACTGAAAGACTAAGGAATGGACATTATATAACGTTTACAAATGGCATCTTAAGCAAAAGGCGGAGCGCCAAATATGCTCCGCCTTTTGTCGTTCTGTATTGTCATACGCTTGTCGGGTGCCTATGATGAAATGCAGTTGATATTGATTATTTGAGGAAGAGCACATGAATGGTGAGCTAACAGCGTCACAGTCTCTGGCCGAAGCGGCCGAGCCATTAAGAAAAAAAATGCTGGGGATCCCTGAGCACCGTCAGCGTTTTAAATTGCACAACGAATTACATGCCGGTGCTGTTGAACTGCTGGAAGCGCCTACACAAATATCACACTTGGTACTGCTATGTGATAATGATTTGGCCGGCTTCGAACGTCATTGCATTGCCCAGCTATGTGAACGTTATGGTGTAGCACCACCGGTGCTGCATGACGATCATTTCAGTGCCACACTGGGCATGTATCGGATGACCTGGGAACGCCACACTGAATATTCTACCTATACGTTTTTTCATGACGCGCCTTTTGAAGTACCGTTTGCCGAACCGGCGATTAATCATGTCCCCAAAGAATGGCTGGCAACACTGCCCGGTGAGATTATTGTTGCCACCCATATTGCCTTTGATGGCAGTGATCGACCACAGCGTGGTTTGAAAGAATTGTCAGCTTTGTTTGCATCGAATACGGTCATTGGCTCTGAAGTGGCAGCAGGTAATGCCATTGTCTGGACCGATAATCAGGTACACAGTGACGGCTTTGGCCGCACCCTGATTCACAATGTAGAATTGCGGAGTCGTCAGGCGGGTCGCTTGGTGCAACGCTTGCTGGAAATTGAAACTTATCGCATGCTGGCGATGTTGCCCGTGCCGATGATGCGCAGCTATATTCCTATGCTGGCCAGGTTTGATGAACGGCTTGCGGCGTTGACTGAAACAAATATCAAACTTGAATGTGTTGAAGATGAACAGGGTCTGCTAAATGAACTAACACAACTGGCAGCAGAAATAGAACGCATTTCCGCCAAAAGTAGCCAGCGTTTTAACGCCTCATCCATGTACTATAATATTGTTAAACTGCGTGTATCAGAGTTGCGTGAAAAACGCATTCAAGGTCTGCAAATGTTTAAGGAGTTTATGGAACAGCGGCTGACCTCTGCCATGGGTACCTGCACACTTGTTAACGCCAAGTTGGAAGCGCTCTCGACGCGGGTAGAACGTGCCTCATCTTTGTTACGAACCCGTGTTGAAATATCCATGGAAAAACAGAGTCGTGATTTGTTGCACTCCATGGATAAACGCGCACATTTGCAATTGCGTTTGCAGGAAACAGTCGAAGGATTGTCGATTGTTGTGCTGAGTTATTATCTGATTGGTTTGACCTCGTATGGTTTAAAAGCAATTAAAGCGGCAGGATTTAAATTTGATACCGAGCTGGCAACCGGCATTGCCATTCCTGTTATTATTGGTACGGTGTTTTTGTTGGTACGTCGAATACGACGTTCAGCTCACATCGGTGGTGATTGAATGACCGTTAATGGTTCACATGCTACTGAAATAATACATTGTCATCATTGAGAGAGCAGGGAGAATAGTTATGGGGAATTCACTTTTTGATCAGCTGAAAAAAAGTGGTCTGGTGAATAAAAACAAGGCACAAAAAATCAAGCACAGTCAGTATAAAAATAAAAAACAAAAAAGTTCAAAGGGTGCCGCCCCTCAAGTCGATGAAGCGACGCTGATGGTGAAAAAAGCGCAGGCTGAAAAGATTGAGCGTGACCGAAAACTTAATCAGACGCTAAAAGAAGATGCCGAACGTAAAGCGGTTGCTGCTCAGATTAAACAACTGATCGAAAATAATTGTATTGAAGAGCGTGATGGTGAAATTGTTTATCACTTTACCGATGCCAATATGGTCAAACGTATTCACGTATCAGCGCAGATACACAAACACCTCACTAGCGGTCGTTTGGCCATCGCCAAACTAGGCGAGCGTTATGAATTGGTGCCCATGCCTGTGGCGGAAAAAATCAAACAACGTAACGAGCAATG
>JAJRWO010000260.1 GCA_024276775.1 Gammaproteobacteria bacterium
ACCATCGGTGTTGGCGGTTGATAACAGGGTGGCCGAGTCCTGAGAAGCATAGGGCTGCGCCAGCATTTGACCCTCTTGATTGACTACTAGGGAGACACGTTTGTATTCGCGACGATTGTCTGGCCTGGATTGTTCAAAATCGGCCACCACTGGGTATGATTTTGCTGTTGTTTGTGTCAGCCCCTGACTTTTAAGAATGAATGGCCGGGCAAACAAACAAAAAGTGACAAAGCTTGAAACTGGGTTGCCAGGCAGGCCGATAAAAGGCTTGCCCAGAACATTACCAAAGGCCAGAGGTTTGCCCGGCTTGATGCGGATGCGCCACAAAGCCAACGTGCCGAGTTCTTTCACCACCGCTTTGATGTGATCTTCTTCGCCGACGGAAACGCCGCCGCTGGAGATAATGACATCACTGTTTTGTGCGGCCTGTTTGAGTGCTATTTTGATGGCCTTGCTTGTGTCCGCCAGCGGGCCAATGTAACTGACTTTGCAGTTCAATGTTGTGAGCATGTTGCCCAACATGTATTGGTTGGTGTTATAGATTTGCCCCGGCTGTAGTGGCTGGCCGGGTTGAATCAATTCATCGCCGCTGGTGAGCAGGGTAACGCTGAGACGACGGTATACGGTGAACTTGTTAATGCCTGTTGATGCGGCCAGGGCAATCTCTGCCGGGCCGAGTTTGCGGCCATGAACAAGTATCACTCTGTCTCGGTTAACGTGACTGCCCCTGGCGCGAACACACTGACCGGCCTTAATCTTTTCTGGCAAGGTGACGTCATTGTCACGCACATGACAGGCCTCTTGCATAACAACGCTATCTGCACCATCAGGCAATGGTGCGCCAGTAAAGATGCGCGCCACACTGCCAGGTGATAATGATTTGGCCGGGATTTGCCCGGCTGCGATGCGTTGGCTAACGGGGAGGGGGCTATTGTTTTTGATATCTGCGCTGTTAATTGCGTAACCATCCATAGCGCTGGCATTGAATGGCGGCACGTCAATCTGTGAATGAATCGCCTCTGCCAGCACACGTCCCAAAGCATTATTTAGGCCAACCGTTTCCGTTTCTGTTACGCCGGTTGCGTGTGATAGCAAGACCTCAAGTGCGGTTTCCATCGGAATTAAATCGCTATTATCACATATTGATTGCATGGCTGGTTTAACTTTGTGAGGTAATGGCGGGTAATAGTTCAACAAAATTGCAGGGCTTATGGGTGTAATCCAGTTGTTGCTGCAGAATATTTTGCCAACCGGTTTTACAGGCATTGACTGAGCCGGGTAGGCTGAATAGATAGGTGTTATTGGCAGTCCCCGCTAGGGCGCGAGACTGAATGGTCGATGTGCCTATTTGTTGCATAGAAACAGTGCGGAAGTACTCACCAAAGCCAGGGATTTCTTTATCCAGTAAGACCCTGATGGCCTCTGGTGTAACATCTCTCTGAGAAAACCCTGTCCCACCTGTGGTGATGATCACCTGAATGTCAGGCTTGGCAATCCACTGTGATATCTGGGCACGAATACTGTATACGTTGTCTTTAACAATGACCTTGTCGCTAAGATGATGGCCAGCCTGTTGTATTGCTTCTGCCAGGTAATTGCCAGATTTATCCGTCTGCGGGTCACGGGTGTCAGAAATAGTGAGAATGGCAATGAAAAGCGGTATGAACTCACGCTTGGCAGTTGCGGTCATGAATAGATTCCTTCATTTTGTTATGCGGTTTTGATATTTTCAGTTGGTTTACACAGTGTCTATCGACTGATAAGACTCTTCTCGGCGAGTTCTAATGCCGATGGCGAACCGCTCAGTATCAGTGTGTCGCTGGCGCAGAGTTGCATATCAGTATCCGGTCGTGAAATCCTTTTGCCTTCATGCAGCAAAGCCAGCAGTTTTACATTATATTGCTCCAACCCCAGTTCCCCCACTGTGTGATGACTTGCCCAGCTCGATTGACTTAACTCAATGGCACGCATGTGTGCTTCATTATCAACCCAGGCTGAGGTTGATATTTCGCTGCCAGGAAATAAATGGCGAAAGGTTTCATAACGTTGATTGCGCACATCACGAATTTTATGGATAACCCTGGATGGTGGTACCTTGAGCATAAATAATAGACTAGAGGCTATCATCAGGCTGGCTTCCAGTGTTTCTGGTACCACCTCGCTTGCCCCTGCCTCCATTAGCTCTTGCATATGACTCTCATCAGCGGTACGTACCAACACTGGAATATCTGCATTACTGCGGCGAACTTGCTGGAGAATTTTCAGCGCTGTTGCTGAATCTTCAACACTGATTACCAACGCAGCTGCTCGCTCTAGGCCAGCCGCATGTAATAGTTCAAGGCTAGTGGAGTCACCATAACTCACGGGTTCTTTGGCCCTAACGGCGTTCTGTACCAGAACGGGGTCAAGATCCAGGGCAACATATTTAAAACCTTCTTCCTTGAGCATTTGCGCGATGTTCTGGCCAATACGCCCATAACCCGACAGGATGATGTGATTATTCAAATCATGGGCCGTATTTTCAATTTTATCCTTGATGCCTTGTTTGCTTTCACCCACCTGTTGCGGCATTAGCCAAGCCACCAAATGACCGTTATAGCGAATAATCAACGGTGCTAAAGCCATGCTAATGAGCAGTGCTGCCAATACTACCTGACCATAATCATTGGGAATCATGCCCCCTGTTAAAGCCAGTGTCAGAATGGCAAAGCCAAACTCACCCCCATGGGCCAACACCAAGCCTGTACGCAGGGATACCGCCAGATTCCATTTGGCAATTCGACAGATTAAAGTAATAAATAGCATTTTAAAAACAATTAAGGCTGTCAGGGTCAGTAACACCCATTGCCAGATGTCAGGCAACAGCTGCACGTTGAAAAGCATGCCAATGGTGATAAAAAACAGGCCCAGCAATATGTCTCGAAAAGGCCTGATCTCGGCTTCGATTTGATGGCGGAACTCCGTCTCGCCCAGCATCATTCCGGCAACAAATGCCCCCAGAGCCAATGACAACCCCAGTTGATGAGTGATCCAGGCAGCCCCCAAAGCAATCATCAGTGCTGTCAGGGTGAATAACTCCATTGATCTGTATCGGGCCACCAGATGAAAGGTTGGTTGCAGCACCCAACGGCCCAAAACAAAGATCAGAATCAACGCCAATATGCCTTGGCCAAAAGCAACCAATACCATATTGATTGCGCCTTCACCGTCAATCAAGGCAGGTGTTGAAACCAAAATTAGACACGGAATCACCATCAGATCCTGACATAACAAAACCCCCACCGCATTACGGCCATGGCGAGTATGTAATTCGACCTGATCTGTTAACTGCTTAATCACCAAGGCAGTGGACGACATGGCAATGATGCCCCCCAATACCAGTGCCGCTTCAAGGCTTAGTCCCAGGTAACTTGCAATAATAGTGACGATCAGCGTTGTGCCAATCACCTGGGCACCACCCAGTCCCAGTACCGCACCGCGCATGCGTACCAAGTGTGAAAGCGAAAACTCAAGGCCAATGGTAAAGAGTAGAAAGACAACACCAAATTCGGCCAGGGCACGGGTATGTTCTGTATCTGCAACAATGGCAAAACCGTAAGGCCCAACCATCACGCCAATCGCTAAATAACCCAGTATCGGCGGCATTTCGAAATGTAAACAAATGCCAACCATCGCCACAGCGACAGCAAACAAAATCAGAATTTCATTTAAATAATTTTGTTCCATACTTTAAAACAATCCCAAACTTCGTTATAAAATTAGGCGCAACTGCGGCGAGCACGGAAAAAACGGGTCAACAGAGCGGCGCATGGTTGTTGTAAAACGCCTGTGATAATGTCAACCGAATGGTTGTGTAATGCTGAGTTAAGCACATTAAAAACACTGCCCGCCGCACCGGTTTTGGGATCACAGGTACCAAATACCAGCCGTTTGACCCGAGCGTGAATGATGGCACCAGCACACATGGTACAAGGCTCAAGGGTGACATAAAGGGTGGTATTACAAAGCCGGTAGTTAGCAATTGCTTTACCGGCGGTACGCAAGGCCTGAATTTCGGCATGGGCCGAGGGGTCACTCGTCTGAATGGGTCGATTCCAGCCTTTACCAATGATCTTGCCATCTCTGACCAGTACCGCTCCCACCGGAACCTCGCCCTCACGCCCGGCCTGCTCAGCCAGTCTTAGGGCATGGCGCATCCAGTGCTGATCAGGGGACTCAATCGCCGTCATATCATGACTTCCTGTGGATTTCATCGTCATCAATAACGGTGTGGTGATTATGCCGGACGAATACGATGGATGTTTTTAACCCGCGCCAGGTAGGCTTCGCGAGCAATACGGCAGTCTTCGAGGAAGTAGGGTAGCTCACTCATTAACAGCGCCTGAGGACCATCCACTAGCGCCTTGGCTGGGTTAGGGTGAAAATCGACCAGCACCATATTGGCACCGGCGATGATGCCTTGGGCGGTGACATGGAAAACGTCCATCAAACCATCAGGAGATGATTCACGGCTGCCGACCGAGTGTGATGGATCAATGCAGACCGGCATGCGAGTCAGGCGTTTGACTACCGGGACATGAGAGAAATCGACGAAATTACGATGCGGGTCGCCCATGTTGGTTTTCATGCCGCGTAAGGCAAAAATGACCTTGCTGTTGCCTTCTGAGGCCATGTATTCGGCTGCATTGAGTGATTCCTCCAGGGTAATACCGAAGCCACGTTTCAGCAGCACAGGCATTTTTTTCTGACGACCAACTGCTTTTAGCAGTTCAAAATTCTGAGTGTTGCGGGTGCCAATTTGTAGCATGATGCCAGTGGGATGGCCTGTTTTCTCCAGGGTTTCCTGGATCTCGGCAACATGCTGTTCACAGGTGACTTCCATGGCGATGACCTTGATGCCGTATTTTCCTGCCAATTCAAAAACGTAGGGCAGGCAGTCTTTGCCGTACCCCTGAAAGGCGTAAGGGCTGGTGCGGGGTTTGTAGGCACCCATGCGGGTAACCTCCTGACCGTGTTGCTGTAACACTTTCATCATCTGTTCAACGTGGGTGGGATTATCGACGGCGCAGAGACCGGCAAAGACGTGCAGGTTGTCCTGGCTGAAGGTGACGCCATTGTATTCAAAGTGGCTAGCGCGGTTGTCGTCTTTGTGGCGACCGAGGATACGGTAGTCCTGTGAGATACGCACAACGCGTTCTACGCCAGCCAGGGCGCTAATGGCTTCTTTGTCCAGGGTCTTGGTATCCCCTACCAGATAGAGTTCAGTTAATACTTGATGCGCACCTGCCTCTTCGTGCACACGCACCTGGATGCTGGGCTGACGAGTCAGATATGCCATAACAGCGGTGTAATCGGCAGCAGATTTGTCTATGCCGGGTTCGAGTATGACGATCATCGTGATTGCTCCCATTGTCTTTCATTTGGTGTGTGGTCTGCATTATTTCATAAATCAGGTTTAGCGTCTGTGACTGAATGGTGGCATTAATCAAGATAACGCAGGTTGAGGTCGGCATAGGCATCAATGCGGCGATCACGCAGATAGGGCCAGGTGCGGCGAACCTGTTCACTGCGATCCATATTGATATCGGCATAGAGGATTTCATCCTGATCTTCAGTCGCTTCGGCGATTAATTCGCCCTGTGGTCCAGCAACAAAACTACTGCCCCAGAATCGTATCCCTCTACTCGGGTGGCTGGGGCCAGGCTCGTGGCCGCTACGGTTGCATGACAGCACTGGAATACCATTGGCGATGGCGTGACTGCGCTGAATGGTGATCCAAGCATCGCGCTGACGTTGTTGTTCGGCCTGATGATCACCCGGGTCCCAGCCGATCGCCGTGGGATAGAGCAATAATTCGGCTCCGGCCAGTGCCATCAAGCGGGCAGACTCCGGGTACCATTGGTCCCAACAGACCTGTACACCCAGGCGGCCCACGGAGGTGTCGATGGGCTTAAAGCCTAGATCACCAGGTGTGAAATAAAACTTCTCATGAAAGCCTGGGTCGTCGGGGATATGCATCTTGCGATAGGTACCAGCAATCGAGCCGTCCTGTTCAAAGACAACGGCGGTATTGTGATAAAGGCCCGTGGCACGTTTTTCAAACAGCGATGCAACAATGACAACACCATTTTTTTTGGCGCAGGCGGTCAGCGTATCGGTGCTAGGGCCGGGGATGGTCTCGGCCAGATCAAAGTTATTGCTGTCTTCTGTTTGGCAAAAGTAGAGACTGTTATGCAGTTCTTGTAACAAAACCAGTTTGGCTCCGTTGGCCGCTGCTTGTTTGATGGCATCAAGGTTGGCATTAAGGTTTGTTGTTCGGTCGTTAACACAACTGCGCTGTACCAGTGCGACTTTTAAGATTGTATTGGCCATATTAAGCCAATACTCCTGCCGGTAACTGCATGGTGACACAGTGCAGGCTGCCGTATTGTTCGATGAGGGGGGTGCAGTTGATGGCGATGATTTTCCGGTCTGGAAAACAGCTTGCCAGTTGTTGTTGGGCAAGGCTGTCATGCTCATCTTCATAACTGGGTATCAGTACTGCGTTATTGATGATCAGGAAATTGGCATAGGTGGCAGGCAAACGCACACCCTTTTCGTTATGAATGGGCTGGGGCATGGGCAGTGGAATCAACGTGTAGGGTTTGCCATTACGCTGTCTGAAAGCGGCGAGTTCCGCTGCCATGGCTTGCAGTGCCGGATAATGCTCTTCTGCCGGATCATTGCAGCTGACGTAACAAATGGTATCCGCGCGACAGAAACGCGCCAAGGTATCTATATGGCTGTCGGTATCATCGCCCGCCAGATGGCCATGTTCCAGCCAGAGAAACCGGTCGAAACCTAATCGCTGACTGAGCTGCGTTTCTATCTGTGATTGGTTGAGTGATGAGTTGCGCTGTGGTGATAACAGGCAGCGACGGGTGGTTAGCAAGGTGCCGAGTCCATCGCTTTCTATGCTACCGCCTTCGAGGATGAAGTCGATACTTTCAAATGGGTGATCGGCAAAAGCGCCCTGGTGATATAATTGACGGTTGATAGCGTTATCGAGTTGGGCTTCATACTTGTTACCCCAGCCATTAAAACTAAAGTCCAGCACCACAGGTTTTTGTTGCCTGAATATGGTGATAGGACCATGATCACGGCTCCAACTGTCGTTCGATTTTATTGTGTAAAAGCGTATTTTTCTAAGGTCTACACCACGCTCCCTTAGCAGCTTGTTGACATGAATCCGGTGACTGCCGTCCCAGCAGTTTATGAGTACTTGTTGCTGCAATGCACTGTGGTAGGCAATATCACAAAAGACGGGTTCAACACGCTTTAAAAGAGGCTGCCAGTCACTGTGTATGTGGGGCCAGGTGAGTATGACAGCGCTTTGCGGCGCCCATTCTGCAGCTAGCTGGATTGTATTTTGTCTATTCATAAAGGCTAACACCCGACTTGAGCTGAACCCTGAGTGATTAATCGTCACTAACCGTAGGATTTTACTTGTGGTGACTACTTGGCGACCGCGTGAATCACATATTCATATTCAAAATAGATCATCATGTCGGCATATTGCCAGCGAATGATGGGGGGCGTGCCTATAGGAGAATGGCGGCGGTTGGGTTCGCCAAAATATTGTTTGACGATTGCCATGCTCATGCCCCGGGAAGGCATAGCACCAATAGTGCTTGTTTCTGCCTGGTTATATCTGTGCTTGTTGTTTTCTGCCGTCGCAATGAATGGCAGTAGCAAGCCAAGACTGGCAGCCATCAATAGATGTGAAAACTTAGGCATTACTCAACTCCAAATAGTATCATCAGCATTATACCATTATCCTAAAAAAACCAGCCATATCCGGTTAGGCGTGGAGATTATATAAGGGTTTCAAATGCGGTAAAGAGATACTGAAGCAGAGATGCGAGTTGTCAATATTCAGACATTACGCACTCATTCATACACGTTCAGGTATTATTTTTTTGGTTTTATGCCGTAATACTGATGATTTTTTTTTAAATGAATGGTAAAAGAGTCATTACGGATAGAGTTTGATGAGTGGCGAAAATCCTTTTGATTATGGAAATCAGATTTAAAAGTACATAACCTTCGACAACCTTAAAGGGCGAAACTGGATCATGAAAAAAGCTGTAAAAAAGAAAGTAATTGCCAAGAAAAAAGTGGCAACTAAAAAGGCAACTGCTAAAAAGAAAGTGGTCACTAAAAAAGCAGTGACTAAAAAGAAGGTCGCAACAAAAAAGAAACCCGTCGCTAAACAGGCCGTGACTAAAAAGAAAGTAGTAAAGAAAAAGGCCATGACTGTTTCGGTAACCAAGCCGCTGGCCCGAATCAAGAAGGCATACACCAAAACCGAGTTACTGACCACAATTGTGGATCGCACGGGTGTGGCTAAAAAAGAAGTGGCTGCTGTGCTTGATAGCCTGGGTGATGTCATTGAAGCACACGTTAAAAAAGGTGCGGTTGGCTCATTTAATCTGCCTGGTCTGTTGAAAATTAAAACCATTCGCAAGCCAGCAAAAAAGGCGCGTAAAGGGACGAATCCATTCACGGGTGAAGACACTGTGTTTAAGGCTAAACCAGCCCGTACAGTCGTTAAAGTACTGCCATTGAAAAAATTGAAAGAGATGGTTTAGTTGTTCGATGGTGCTCTGAATTGGATGTTTATTTGGACGTTTTGATTGAGCAATGTTCAAAGAGATGTTGACGCAGAATTCAAGCTGCTAATCTTATATAGCTTTCACTTCTAACGTATTGACTTTTATAAAAAATTCCGGCCATGTATCGTCATGTATGCCGGGGTTTTTTAATGGCTGTGCCTAGGGTTTCAGGCGAGGCTGGATGATGGACATGCGTTGTTTAAGAGGCGTAATCGGACGTTGCAGGCGTTCATCGTAAATAGCGCTGAATGCCAGCACCTGCTTCAAGTAGTTTCGAGTTTCTTTAAACGGTACGTTTTCAATCCAACGGTCAGGTGCAATCGGCTTATCTTTGGGCAGCCAGCCTCTTACCCGTTGACTGCCGGCATTATATGCGGCTGTTGCCAGCACAGTGTTGCCGTTAAAACGATTCATGACTGTGCGTAAATAACGGATGCCAAACTGGATGTTAGTGTCAATATCAAGTAGTTGCAGCTTGTTTTTCAACTGAATATTAAGGTCGCGAGCAATCAAACGACCCGTATTGGGCATAATTTGCATTAGTCCCATTGCTCCTGCAGAGGAGCGGGCATTAGAGGCAAAGGCGCTTTCTTGCCTGATGACAGCGTAGACCCAGGACAGATCGATGTTTTGTTGATTGGCATTGTTGTTGATTTGTTTAAGGTGTGCAGTCGGGAAGCGTATTTCAAGGTCATCCAGGTATCGGGCTCGCCCAAGGCTGTGGATGGCGCGGGCATGCCAGCCCCAATCGTGGGTGATCATGGCAACTTTCTGAATATCCGTTTTGTTCATGCCTCTAATAACAGCGTACCATTCGCGGTTGGCGTAGAGAGAATCACCGAGAAGATAAAATTCACGCGCGCGGATCATACCGGGCAGCTTTTCAATTGCACTAAGTTCTTCGCGGCTGAATTGTAAGGGGCGATTCTCAAAACTGTAATCAGACTCGATTCGGTCGGCGGCCATAAAGCCGTAATAGTCGCGTGACCTAGCCAGTTCAGCATAGATGACCTGGGCACGGTTGGGTTTGCCTGTTTGTTCCAATGCTCGCGCCAGCCAATAGCGCCAGCGCAGTGATTGTTGTTCTTGCTGCGGCAGTTGATAAAACCAGAATATGGCATCATTCCAGTTGTCCTGGTTGATGGCGCTGAGGATGCGCCATTCGCGCACTTTTTTGTTATCGCTATTGATTTTTTTGAGCCAATGCACGGCCTCAGGAGCCTGCCTTTGTGCCAGCCTGATTGCGATGTAGCTCTCGGTTTTACTGACGTCAGGCTCAGTGAAAGAAAAACGCATCACCAACTTATCCCACACTTGGGCCGCCTTGGATGGATTGCTGCGAGCCATACGGCGCACGCCGTGGGCAATAATGGTTCTGGTGATGGCGTTGTTCTGTTGCAAGTGTGTGTGCTTGAGCAATTTTTCCGGGTGACGATGAATGTCTCGCCATACCTCAGACCATTGCTGTTGTTGTTTATCAAGAAAGCGTTCCAGGTAGCGGGCTAAATATACCTGGTCATTATTAAGCGCCAGTATTGTGCGCTGCCAGGCTAATTCTGACGTCAGGTGACCACGATCCCGCCAGGCAGTGAATAGTGGGTCACAGGCGCGTGGTTGTGATTTCCCCACCAGCCAGAGTTTTTCCAGACCGTCTAAAGCGGCAACTTTGTCACCATTTTTATAAAGGCCACGGCGATAGTAGCACTGCAATTCGGTGTTTAATGAAGGGCTATAATTTTCTACTAGCAACTGCCATTTACCCTGTTTGGCCAGCTTTTTAAGCCAATTGCTTTTTAAGCGTGTTGTGAGTGACAGATCGCTGTAACGCTCAATGAAACTGTTGACCTTTTCTGCGCTGGTCTCATTCAGGTTGCGGTTGATATGCCAATATTCCAGATAAGGATAGAGAGGGTAGTTTGTCAGCCCCTTAGCCAGTTTTTTGAATTGTTTGTTTTTCCCCTGTCGCAGAGCCGTGCGAGCGGCGACAAAGTTAGCACGTTGGCTGATAAGTTGTGTTGATGAGGTTTGGCTTGATAGGGTGAGCATTGTGGTTGTACCGGCGTTAGCTGTTGCTATCAGGCACAGTTGCCAGCAAAAGAGCAGTGTTACTGATTTATTAAAGGCCTTCATATGTTTCTTTTTTGACTGGTCATGTATGTTGATTATGATGAATATTTTAATGAAGAATAAGCCGTTTTAACCACCAAGCGGTCAGCCCAAAGTTGTCGTTAGCGCCTACTTGGGCAGAGGGTATTGTGATGACGACAATCAAAAACAGCATGCCTTTGTTTATCGGCAATTGCAAAAATGACTTAACCTATCCCCATAGCGTGAATTTAGGTGTGAAGACCAGGCCATTTTTTTCCGACGGATAGTGGGCTATTTGGAAGGGTTCTAACACCGCCCTGGGGAAAAAAGGGCATGTTATTCGACCTGAATTTATAGTGTTATGGGGATATAACAGACAAGATAGTTAGACTAAACTCCATCGCCACTCGTAACCTGATGAATTTTCTGGTGAAAATATAGATCTTGTTATGCTTGCTAAAATGACTAGAATAGGTAGTCATATTATCCATTGTTTATGGGGCGGTTATGAAGGCATCTATAGTAGACCTGAGGTATAAAACGAATGATATTCTGAAAGCTCTTGATAGAAACGAGAGTGTTACAGTTCTTTATCACGGTAAAGTAAAAGGTATAATAAAACCTGCGAGAGAACGTTCAGAACTGAAAGTCAAAGATCATCCGTTTTTTGGAATGTGCAACGAGTCAGAGACAACGGTGCTAGAAGAGCTGGAAAACTTGAGAAGGCCTCGGCATGATCTTTGATACCGATATTCTGATATGGGTTCAAAGGGGAAGTGAGAAGGCGGCTAAACTCATCGAAAAGAATGAAGATAGGTATCTTTCAATTCAGAGCTACATGGAATTGCTCCAAGGAGCCAAGAATAAAACCCATCACAAATATGTGAAAGACTTTATCAGTGAATTTGAGTTTTCAGTTTTACCTTTCACCGAAAACATAGGCCACCGAGCGCTAATATATGTGGAAGAGTATGCTCTTTCGTCAAATATGAGAGCGGGTGATGCCATTATTGCCGCTACAGCAGTTGAAAATAATATGCTTCTTACTTCCAGTAACGTAAAGCATTTTAAGGTTGTGAATGAATTGCAGCTCAAAGCTTTCAAGCCATAAAACATATAACAAAAATAATCAACACGGACATTTTTACACGGATGAAGATCGACGGGTCTATCTTGACTGGCGGAGGGAGATCAGACCGATGATATCAGCGCTATTAGGCGAAATATTGACAAGGGTCTGCCTTGCGGTTCGGGTCGTTTCATTAAGAAAGGAGTAAGTCTTGTCTGATTTAATGAAAAAACTTGCCACTGGCGGCATCGTCTTGACAGTTAACAGCCGTCTTGCACTGCATCTGCACAAGGATTATCAAGTTTGGCAGCAGCAGCAAGGCAGCCGCTACTGGCCGACACCAGACATCATTCCCTGGAGTACTTGGCTAGAATTACAATGGCAAGAGGTGGGATTTCAGCAGATGGGTGAGATGCCGACTTTGCTGGCTGCCGAACAGTGTCAGGCCGTCTGGGAAGCTGTGATTCAATCATCTGACGAGGTGTTATTGAACATTCCTGCTACAGCTCGCTCGGCCATACAGGCCTGGCGGATATTGCAGCAATGGAATCTGTCACCTGAAATATTGGCAGAAGACGATAATCCGGATAGCGTTGCCTTTTATGCCTGGGCCAAACAGTTTCACTCGCGCTGCCAAAAACATCACTGGCTCGACGAAGCATCGCTGCCAGGCTGGCTTTGTAACGCTCTACAGGTGGGTGAATTACAGGCACCTGCTCATGTTTTTCTGCTGGGGTTTGATGAACTGACACCACAACATCAGTCTGTTATTGATGCCATGCAGGGGCAGGGAGCCGTCGTTGAGTTGGTTCAACCTGAGTTAGTCGAAACGCCCCATGTGTTATTGCAAGCCTGTGCTGACAGCGAGTTTGAAATCAGGCAGGTGGCATTGTGGTTGCGACACTTATTGGAACAGGCTACTGAGGTGCCTATTGGTGTTGTCGTGCCTGATTTGTCTGGCCTGCGAGATGACATCGAACGCATTTTTGACGAGGTCTTGTTGCCCGGTGCAGTGTTGGATTTGAATCAAAAACGGCAACGTCCTTACAATATCTCGCTGGGCCAGCCAATGGCGCAGTTGCCAGTGATTCATGCCGCCCTAAGCCTGTTGGATGTGTTGGCTGCCCCAACGGCATTGGCTCATTGGAGCCGCCTGTTGTTGTCGCCCTGGCTGGGTGGCGGCGATCAGGAGTTG
>JAJRWO010000261.1 GCA_024276775.1 Gammaproteobacteria bacterium
AAAGTTGATCGTTTGTGCATGGTTTGTGAAATGATAATTTCGGCAACAGGGGTGGTGAAGAGCCATCGCTTTTTTGAAGGGGTGATGCGTTCTCATGCACGACTGACTTATACCGAAGTGGCTGAGATGGTGGTTGAAGAGAATGAAGACTTGCGCAGTCAGCACGCAGGGGTATTGCCGCACCTGGAAGACCTGCATGACTTATATAAAGTGTTTCGTGCCAAGCGTGATAAACGTGGTGCGATTGATTTTGAAACCACCGAAACGCGCATTGTATTTGGGGTTGATCGCAAAATTGAAAAGATTGTGCCGGTTGAACGGAACGATGCCCATAAACTGATCGAAGAATTTATGATTACGGCGAATGTTTGTGCGGCAAAATTTTTGCTTAAGCATGAAATTCCGGCTTTATATCGTGTTCATAAAGGCCCGGGTGAAGATAAGCTGATTAAAGTGCGTGAATTTTTGGCGTCGGTGGGTTTGATCCTGGGCGGTGGTGATGAGCCAACACCAAAGGACTATGCAACGATTTTGCAACAGATCGCAGGTCGGGATGATGCCCATTTGATTCAAACTGTATTGCTACGCAGCTTGAGTCAGGCGGTTTACACGCCGGACAACGCTGGGCATTTCGGTTTGGCCTTTGATGCTTATGGCCACTTTACTTCGCCAATCAGACGTTATCCTGACCTGCTGGTGCATCGAGCCTTGCGGCATATTGTACGCGGCAACCCGGTTCAGCAATTCAAATACAGCGTCGGTGACATGGTGGCGCTAGGTGAGCATTGTTCCATGAGTGAACGCCGCGCTGACGATGCCACCCGTGATGCGGTTGATTGGCTCAAGTGTGAGTACATGCAAGATCATGTGGGGGATGAATTTGACGGCATTATCACCAGTGTGACTGGCTTTGGTATGTTTATTGAATTGAAGGATATCTATGTCGAGGGCTTGGTGCACATTACCTCCTTGGCAAAAGATTATTATGAATTTGATCCTGTGCATCATCGCCTGGTGGGTGAGCGCAGTAAAAAGAAGTATTGCCTGGCTGACCCCATCAAAATCAAGGTGGTGCGAGTTGATTTAGATAGGAAACGGATTGATTTTGATTTGGCTGATTCCGAAAAGCCTGCTGAATCACTTGATGCGCCAATGAAGAAAAAGAGCAAGTCGCGCCGTCGTAAAAAACCAGCGACCAAAACAGTGGATAAAAA
This sequence comes from Gammaproteobacteria bacterium, assembly GCA_024276775.1. Taxonomy (GTDB): domain Bacteria; phylum Pseudomonadota; class Gammaproteobacteria; order Tenderiales; family Tenderiaceae; genus Tenderia. Next base: position 1,215 of record JAJRWO010000261.1, read on the forward strand.
AAAGGACGACGTTAAAAAAACGGATACAAAGACAGTTAAAAAGAAGGCTAGACGTAGAAGGCGTCCCAAGAAAAAAACAGAGTCATGAGTTTAGCGTTTGGGATTCATGCGGTTGAAGCGGCACTGAAACAGTCTGTGGTCAGTGAGTTATGGTTGGATGAACGGCAGAAGCCCAATGCTCGATTGAATAAATTGATGGACTTGGCTAAACATAGTCAGGTCAAGATTGTTCGTCGCCCGCGTGAAGCGTTGGATAAGCTGGCCCAGGGTGAACGCCATCAAGGTGTGCTTGTTTATTTAGTACAGCAGGCAGCAGCAGGGGAGCAGGAAGACTTAATGAGCCTGCTTGATGGTTTGGATCACCCGCCTTTTTTACTTGTTCTTGATGGCGTGACAGATCCGCATAATCTAGGTGCTTGCTTGCGTTCTGCCAATGCGGTTGGCGTGGATGCAGTGATTGTCCCCAAAGACAACGCTGTTGGCATGACACCCGTGGTGCGCAAGGTGGCCTGCGGTGCCGCCGAAGACACGCCGTTTTATCAGGTGATTAATCTAGCGCGGACATTGCGCGACTTGCAGCAGGCGGGAGTGTGGTTGATTGGTGCTGCGGCGGAGAGCGACGATGATATCTATCAGTTTGATCTGACAGGTCCGTTGGCCCTGGTACTGGGAGCAGAGGGTAAGGGTATGCGTCGTTTAACCAAAGAACACTGCGATTTGTTGATGAAAATTCCCATGGCGGGCACGGTTGAGAGCCTGAATGTGTCGGTGGCCACGGGTGTCTGTCTGTTTGAGGCTTTGAGGCAGCGACACAGGGCTAACGGAAGTTAATCAGGTGTACTCCGTTTCGTTATAACAATAAATAACCTGCCTATTTTGAAGCGTTGGAGTTAATGTAATTAATCAGTCGCTGCTGTTGTTCCGGGCGAGAAAAAATAGCGATGTGTTGACCATTTTTAATTTGCCAAAATCGTTTGGGTTGCATGGCGGCATCATATAATTGTTGGCCATGATTAATCGGAATGATTTTATCCTCATTGCTGTAAACCAGTAACAATGGAATTGGCGCTATTTTTTTAATGGCAGTCAGTGGCTTGTAGCGATCAGATATCGTCCATGATAAAGGATATTGAAGCGGCCAGGTCAGCCAATGCTCGGCTAATTTTTCTCGGGCAATATCACGGTAGCTGCTAAAACTGCTTTCAATGATAACTGACTTGATATTGCTACGATTGGAACTATGAGCAACGGCATAAATGGCAATGGCAGCACCGATACTTTGACCGTAAACAATAATAGGCTTGTTGCCAGCAAGGTTGACAGCCGTACTCAGGGCCGCTTCAGCGTCACTCATAATGCCGTCGATATCGGCTTTTCCTTCCGACTTTCCATAACCACGATAATCAAACAAAAAGACGTTATATCCCGCCGCAGGCAGCCAATACACACTGCCAATATGAGTGCTAATGTTTTCTGCATTCCCGTGTAGAAAAAGAATAGTTGCCTTGGCTTTTCCATTGGCGGGTAGCCACCAACCATGTAAAGACGTGCCATCACTGGATTCAAAGTCTATGTTGTTATAAGTCAGGCCAATATCAGCGGGTGTGCGGACAAGTTGTTGCATGGGAATAAAAAACTGATTGGTGCAGCCAGCAACAAGCAGCAATAGTAGTGCGATGAGAGGCAGGCGAAAATTTATGCCGCCGTTAGAAATAGTATTGATAAGAAACACTGGCATCGGTTAATAATTCGGTTGTATTTTTTTGCCTGCGGACATTAATTTTGATCGCATGATTTCGTGCCAGAGGGATGTTATGGATATAGTGTAGTTTCGAACGTTCTGCACCATTAGCAAATTTTTTCCCACTTATTTCCATGCGAGCAGTGGAATGATCAAAGTACCACAAAATACCAGACTCGACGCCGACGGCTGGCACAATAAATTGGTTTGACAGTTGTTTGTTGTTTTCAAGGCGCATGATGCCAAGGGTATAAAAAAGGCCATCATTGAATAATGGATAAGTGACGCCACCACCGCCGGTCACATGTGTCGATAGACTGTCTTTACCGTTATTGGTTTGTTGTTCAAGTCCAGTATAAACGCGCCACGATAGCGGTTTGAAAAATTGTGTGCGTGCCGTGAGTGAAAAAATATCAATCACATCCAGACGTTCCAATTTGATCTTGTTTGTTTCACGGTAAGCACGTATCTGGATATTGGCCATATTGATTTGTGCCCCACGTAAAAAACCGTGGCTGTTATCCTCAAGACTATGAAATGCCATTCTAAAGCCTAACTCAGCATAGTTCTGTTGACGATCTTGGCCAAGGTTGAGGGATAAGCGTCTTGAGTCATGACCTTTTTCAGGCTGTTGTGGCGTGGTAATAGCGGGCATGATTTTGCTTGGAGGGTAGCTATTAATTAATGTCAGTAGCTCATGACTGATTTTGGCCGTCTTTTTGTCTCTGGGCTTTGTTGCTTGTAAATATCGCTGGTAGCGGTAGGCCGTATCAATGATGAGTATTTGTTTCTGTTGTTCCAGCTTGTTGAAGCTTGGCGTTAATGCCATAGAAGGCTTAGCTGCTAGCTTTTTTATAAGATTGAGTTCATCTGCTGTTAGTTGAGATAACAGGGCACGTAATTTGGTTTCTTGTGATGGGCGATAGTTTGATGCGGTGATCAAACCAGCGGCTTCGATAGCTTTTACCGTATCCACTGGAATGGCTGTTAATCCAAACTCACCTGTGAGTCTTAGGCCTGGGCGTGCAACCTCAAGTAGTTCAAGTAAACGGTATGAGCAGTTCTCATCAAAAAAATAATAATCGAAATTAATTTCTTTTAATTCCCATAAATGGGTCACCATACGTTGTACTTCAGCAGGCGTTAAGTTTAATTTATATTCCCAGATGTCACGATTTTCAATCTTGTTGTATTCCTGTATTTTTTTAAAATAAGGTGTGACGATAAAGAGGCCAGGATAACCACCAGACAGCCCTTTGAAGGCATATGACAATGAGCCGTCACCGGTAGCGGTATCAGCACCAAAATTGATTGCAAATGAAAGCCATTTTGATGTTGCTGTGTTGCTGTCTTGCTTAGGGTCTAGTCTTAACAGTGTATGACCAAACATTGAAGAAGGGCTGTTTAAGTGGTAAGTGGGAAAGATAAGGCTGACGCTGTCTGGGTTGATCATTGAGTACCACTCAATATAGTTTTTGCAGATCACACTGGGTAGTGATGCAGTCTCTAATGGCAGCTTATTTTTAAGCCAATTGAACCGGGCAACAAAGCGGCAAAGTGAGTGTGAATCAGCATTATGATCTGTTTTATAAAAAGCCGCTAAGGTGGCTAGCATTTCTGCTTTTGGATTTTCTGCCCCATCCTTGGCATTAAAAAAACGTCTGTCATCTACATGGCTAATATAGCCATGTTGTGAAGCGCTATTTTTGTAATAGTGTAGTAACCGTCGCCATTCGGGCTGTTGCCAAAGCTGTTGTTGAATCGCTTGTTTTTGAAGTAACGTGACGGGATCTGCGGTTGAAACAAGAGGAATTGTTGTGGTGAGTGTTAAAACACTGATCCAAAGGTATTTTTTGATAAACACATGGGTTTTTATTGATATACCCATAGCGTTATGAATTTAGGTGTGAAGAATAGGTCATGTTTTTTTCCAGCGTACCAACAGTAGGCGTTCTTAGGCGAGGCAGAATGACGACGAATAGAGGGATTCTAACGCAGCCCTGGGGAAAACAGGGCATGTTATTCGACCTAAATTTATAGTGTTATGGGTATGTTGTTTGGTAAATAAAAAGTCTCTGTGCCATATGGCACAGAGACTCGCTGTTTGAAACAACTATGCTTGGATTATGAAGCGTATTTAGCCAAGCGTGAATCAGCTTTCATCAGACTGTTAAGTGAGGTCATCACATCTTTTGCGGTGACATTCTCACTTGGAAAAATAGTGTTGAAGTTTTCGTGTGTTAGTTTGGCGAAAACATTACGGTCAGATTTTTCAATGCCGATAACAACAGCAACGGCATCCAGCGCTTCACCATGGCCACGCGCCACATCTTCAGAAAACTCATCCATAACACTTGAAATCATGGAATGGCCGCCATAAGTCAACGC
>JAJRWO010000262.1 GCA_024276775.1 Gammaproteobacteria bacterium
AAAATGGATTATGCCTGGCGCACAATCGGCTGAATCATCGCCCAGGATTCGGCAAACATTGGTATGGCATCGTCAGCCACCACATCCATGACATCTTCATTCAGGCTGGTAATTTCCCAAGCCTGTGAATCAACTTGAGGCAGGGGACCTTCATAATCTGCATCCAGCTCGGCACGGCTGGCGATGACATTGGCAATATGGATAATCGCCGCATCCAGCCGGGCATCTTCTGCTTTGCTGATATCATGATGACAGGCCACTGTTTCACACAAGGCTTCAGGAATATTCCACTGCCGCATTAACACTCCACCCACCTCGGCATGGTCAAAGCCAAACAACTCAATTTCTGCTTGGTGCTGCTCTTTTTCGCCTGATTCTGACGCTGCCAGCGCCTGCTTCACCAATGCCGGTTCTCGATTCATCATCACCAACATGCCTACATCATGCAATAAACCGGCAACAAACAAGCGTTCGCTATGCAGTACATGACATTGAGTGGCGACCAATCGCGCGACCACACCACAATAAACACTATGACGCCAAAAGCTGGCCATGTTGATCAAATCAACCGGGATCTGAGAAAAAGTGCGTACCGCAGACAAGGCCAGCACCAAATAACGCAATTCCCGCTCACCCACCACCGTCACGGCCCGGGAGATCGTACTGATCTTGGAAGGAAAATTATAAAACGAGCTGTTTGCCATCCGTAACAACTGCGCCGTTAGCGCCGTATCATGACTAATCACCTTGCCAATATCAGCCGCCGAACTGCGTGGATCATCGACCATTTCATTCACCCGAATACAAACCTCGGGCAATGAAGCGAGCTTGGCAATCCCTTTAACGAGATCAGTGGCTTGCATCGTCATTCAATCGCTCCTAAATATTTATTTGTATGTATGTATGTATGTATGTATGTATGTATGTATGTAGAAAATATACTACATCCCGTGACTATCAACAGCGCCGGGTAACGACTAGCCCAAATCACCAAGGGGATTAAAATAGTTATCGGCTGCAAAACTATATTTTTAAGTACCTAGATAAAATTAAAAATAACTAAAGCGGCAACGATCAGCGGCCGATTACCCATCATAGCCAATATGGATATTCACCCGTATGTCAAAGAAAATCGAACAAAAACAAGGAGGCACCGAATCAGGCCAAGCAGGAGACATACTGCAATTAATGATTGACCAGATCAATGCCGTGGTGCGTGATAACAATTCCAGCATGGGTAAGCTGATCGGCAGTCACTCGGTGATTGCCGCCAAGGCCAATGCACTCACAAACAACCCTGACAGCAAGACTCTGGAAGAACTAAAGGACTCTTTACATCAAGAACTAAGGGGGATGATCATCGCCTTTCAGCGCCATGATGAACACAACCAACGGCTTGAACACGTCACCAATGCCTTGGCTGAAGCAAAAATTTTAGTTCAAGACCCCGCCACCGCGACAGACCCTCAACAATGGCAGGCACTGGTTGAAAAAATTTCTGCTGAATACACCACAGCCCAAGAGCTTAACGTCCATAGAGGCAAGACAAACGCTGCCAGCCCAGTCGCTCCGAATGACGATATCGAACTGTTTTAACCAGACAATGGGCAATGACTGCGCCCTGACCACCAAACAGCGAATACCTTCACAATTCATGCGCCATTGGGCGGCGCAGCTCGATAACGGCGCTTCCATTCCTGATTATTTCAACGCCGCTTTTTTCACTCTGACTCCACCAACAAGGCATCCAGGTCACCACGGCGATCCAGGCTAAATAATTCCATGCACCCCCCCACAGGCTGACCATTGATAAACACCTGCGGTACCGTTGTACCACCAGCGCTACGCTGAATCATGTTCTGATGCATCTCTGAATCAGCATCAATCGACATTTCAACATAATCGATCCCTTTTTCGTCTAGCAGCTGCTTGGCTCGCACACAATAACCACAAAAACGACGCGTATAAATTTCAACCTTCACCTGACTCATTCAAACACCTTAAAAAAAAACAAAACACCCCGGCAAACTAACAGTTTGGCCAAGCCGCATCAATACGGCTACTAACCATACACTTAGGCAGGTAATAAATGGCTCTTAACGACCGATACAACAAACAGATCCATTACAAATAAAATACAATCAGCATGTTATCGCGCATTGAACAGCTTAATCATATCGGCATTGCTCTATCCGTAGAACAAGACAAAACCCATCTGCTGGAGACGATTCTGAGCGGCGCTCAATACCTGACCAACGCTGACGCTGGCACACTCTATTTATTGGAAGACAAAAAACTTCATTTCACCATCATCAATAACCAAAGCATGGCCATCATGCAGTCCGACAACAATTGTGGCCAAACACAATTCCCCGCTATCTCGCTTTATGATGAACATGGCCAGGCAAACAAGACAACTGTCGCCGCCTGTACCGCCCTCACCGGCAACACCATTAATATTCCTGACATCCACAATCATAATGAATTTAATTTTAGCGGCACTCAGGCATATGATGCAGACTCTGGCTACACTTCACGCTCATTTCTGAACGTACCTTTGAGTGATCATGAAGGCGAGATTATTGGTGTACTGCAACTGATCAACCCCATCGACAAACAGACTAAAGAAATAACATCATTTTCCGATGAAGATCAACAGCTGGTTGAATCACTGGCTTCTCAGGCGGCTATCGCCATCACCAATCAACGCCTGATTGCCGAGCTCAAACATCTGATGGAAAAATTCATCGAAGTCATTGCCAACGCCATCGATGAAAAATCCCCTTACACGGGTCATCACTGTCGTCGTGTACCGGAAATTGCCATGCTAATGGCCGATGCCATCAATACGCACACAGATGGGCCATTGGCAGATTTCAATCTCGACGACAAACAATGCTACGAACTTAAAATTGCGGCTCTGTTGCACGACTGCGGCAAGATCACTACGCCGGTACATGTGGCCGACAAGGCCACCAAACTGGAAACCATTTTCGATCGCATTGAGTTAATTCAGTCGCGCTATGAAATTCTGCGTCGAGACATTGAAATTACGCATTTGAAACAACAACTTGAAAAACAAAATCCAAACCACAGCAGCGATACATTGGAGCAACAACTACAACAGCTTGACGAAGAATTTGAGTTTCTGAAACACGCCAATAAAGGCACTGAATTTATGCCTGAAGCAGCAGCCCTGCGCGTCAAAGAGATCAGCCGTAGAACCTGGAAAAATAGCCAAGGTGAAGTCCGCCCCCTATTAAATAGTGAAGAAATCAGCAATTTGACCATCGCTAAAGGCACATTATTGGACGCCGAACGCCAAGTCATCAACCAACACATCACCATGACTATCAATATGCTTGAGGCACTGCCCTTTCCCAAACACCTGAGCAATGTGCCTGAGATTGCCGGCAATCACCATGAGCGCATGGATGGCAAAGGCTACCCCAGAGGGCTTAAACGTGAAGAAATGTCTGTTCAGGCGCGACTGATGGGGATTGCTGACATATTTGAAGCACTGACGGCCTCTGATCGTCCTTACAAAAAACCGATGGCCTTATCACAAGCGTTAAAGATCCTCGCCAACATGGCTACGGGGGGGCACATTGATCCTGACCTGTTTGAAATATTTGTGCAGCAAAAAGTCTATCTGCGCTACGCTGAAAAAAATCTTCACCCGGATCAAATTGATTTGCAGTAAGGAATGACTCTACCAGGTCACAGCCAACACCGGCTCATCAAAGGCAGCCAATTGTTCTCGCAAGCCCAAAATCTGCTCTTCCCAATAACGCGGTGACTCAAACCATGGGAAGGCCTGGACAAAAGCAGGGTCATGCCAGCGTCGTGCCAGCCAGGCGGAATAGTGCATCATGCGCAGGGTACGCAGAGGTTCAATCAAGCTCAGTTCCTGTGGCTCAAAATCTGCGAACTGTTGATAGCCATCCATCAATACCGACAACTGCTGTTCCATTTCACTGCTATCGCCCGACAACAGCATCCACAAATCCTGAATCACCGGCCCGCTGAGACAATCATCCAGATCAACAAAAACAGGGCCATTGGCAGCCCACATGATATTGCCCACGTGGCAGTCACCGTGTAAACGCTGATAACGCAGGTCATAGGCAGATTCGAAGGCGTTGTGCAGGCGTGCCACCACATCTTCAGCAATGCTGCGATAGGCCAGTTCCAGCTCTTTAGGCACAAAGCCATGCTCAAGCACATATTGATATGATTGCACGGCCATGCGATCAACCTCGATACGTGGCCGCTGCTGAAAACGATTCGCCCGGCCGACCATGTGGATACGGGCCATATAACGCCCCAGCCAGCGCAGATGCTCGTCGTTATCCAGTTCGGCGTGACGACCACCAACACTGTCGAAAATGGCAAAACGATAGCCCTGGTGGCAATGCAAGGTATTACCCTCTTCATTGCGCAGCGGTGCCGCCACAGGAATTTCATTTTCCAGCAGCTCGTGACTAAAGGCGTGCTCTTCTAAAATGGTCTGCTCATCCCAGCGCTCGGGGCGATAAAACTTCACGACCAGATTTGGACTATCTTCAATGCCAATCTGGTAAACACGGTTTTCATAGCTGTTCAGCGCCAGCATGCGACCATTACAAAGATAGCCCTGACGCTCAACCGCCGTCAGAACCACATCGGGGTCAAGCCCGGCATAAGGGGGAGTAATTTCAGACATAGGACGATTGTAACAGGCAGTGACATACGCTGATCAAAAAATCCACCATAAGTACCCGCCAGAAATTAATTTAACATTTCAAGAAAATTGTGTTTTATTGGTTGTTCCAATATTTGCCAGCACCTCAAATAATGCTTGCTTGAGATGGGAGAAAGACTCGTAGGCCGAAAAGGAAAGCCATATGCTTTGAAAAGATAGGCAGATATATGTCTGCGTGGCAGTTATAAAACGAAAGATAAACACTCAAAACGTTTGAGATTTCAGTGAGAGTAAGGATCAAAATAAACTATTTTTTGTCGTTATATTAAGCTCAACCAATAAAATGGTTATTTAATGGTCAATTCCTTCACCAATAAATAGAGCCTCCTCAAAAAGTCATGAGACGCAATCATCTTTGATGTCATCAACCGGCTGGTAGTAAACCTGCTCCAGCCATTTATCCCCGTTTTTACAAATCAGCACCCAGGGCCATTCAGTTATGCGATGAATAAACCCAAGCAAATGAAAAACCTTGACTAAAACCAACAGATTCATCACAAAGAAGATGCTGTTAATCCACGCATATGAAGTCCTCGCTGTCTTCGCCTTAATCTTGTTTAAACCATAACCATTTTTACCTTGACCAAACTTTCCTTCAATCGGTATTCGTT
>JAJRWO010000004.1 GCA_024276775.1 Gammaproteobacteria bacterium
AATGTCGGCATGGCGATGGAAATTTAGCTGGAGGATGGACGTTATATAACGTTTGCAAATGGCACTCTGACGTTGGTTTCTATTTGAACATTAGAGACGCTGAAGCAGAAATTCGAATGGTCACTGTTATATAACTTCCATTCCCTGGCAGGTTCGGAACATAAAAAGACTTTACGAATACTCTCTTGAATGAGATGAAGCGTGGGCCTACCTATTTTCTAACTTGTTTCGTGCCAATCAACTGGCGCACCCATTAATAGCTAAAGCCCCTACGACGTTGATTTTTGAGTGCAACTTGGGGCATTATTTTTTTGGTCATTTCGACAAAACCCTTAGCCTCCTGACGCTTACAAGTTCTCTGGATATTCTTGAATATCCGCGACCCGACGCATATCAGTCATGGCTCCCAACAATTCACTCGTGCCGTAATAACGCTGCCGCTGATCCAGCATTGATTGCAGTATAGCAGGGTCAATGGCTTCAACTTTAGCATCAATGACGGCAAATAATGCAAGCACGGCATAATCACCTGAGTTTGTGCGTAAACCCACATACCTGGGCTTGCTCACCTCCGGACGATCCAAACGAAAAGCCTTCTGTCTAATATCTGCCGCAATAGTGGTTGATGTACGTTTCATGGCTTCAGGATGACTCCATTTTAAATCACGTTCTGTGGCAATTGCTTCAAGCGAATTATTATCTGCCAGCAATTCAAGAATGATCTTACCTTCCTGCTCAGCCATTTCTTCAGCCGCTTGTTGTTGCAATGTTTTGACAATGTCTGCTTTAACATCATCGAAGGGTCGAACCAACGATTCCTGGTGTTCTTTAATACGCAGCACTAACACCCGATCACCAGAAAGTTCCAACGGCGGACTGTTCAATCCTTGCAGCAAAACTTCTTCCGAAAATGCGGCTGTACGAACATGATTATCCATGGCAAGCTCAGTGCCAGCATTACGACTGAATAACTCACTTGTTGCAATAGTCAAACCTAGATCATCCGCTGCAAGTTCAAGGGTATCCGGATTTTCAAACGTCATATTGGCAAGTATTTCACCTTGCTCAAAGAATTTATCCTCCGCTTGGTGGCGACGATATTCATTCTCAAGTTCATTTTTAACCTCGGCAAAGGTCTTGATCTGACTCGAATTAATCGCTTCAAGCTTGATAATATGAAAACCATATGTTGATTTAACAACGTCACTAACAGCACCCTCGGTTAACGCAAAGGCAGCATCAGCATAAACAGGGTCAATCATGGATTCATAACTCAAGAAACCAAGATCGCCACCTGTATTAGTCGTGCCAATATCATCCGAGTTTTCACGGGCCAATGTTTCAAATGAAATGCCAGCAGCAATCTGTTTTAGCAGGGCTTCTGCTTTTTCACGCGCACTATCAATCTGTTCTTCCGATGCATCACCAGTCAGCCCGATCATTATGTGGCGAGTGCGACGCTCTTCAGGAACGCCAAAATCAGATTTACGTTCTTCATACGTTTCCTGCAACCTGGCTTCATCGACGTCAACATCTTTGCTAATGTCAGCGATACTGAGTTCTAAGTATTCAACGCTGACCATTTCCTGAGTTGAAAATTTGCTTGCATTATTGTCATAGTAAGCGCGCACCTCAGCATCAGGAATATTAACCTTATCCAGATAATTCGCAGCCGTTATCGTCACGAAGCCCAGATCACGCTTTTGTTCCTGCAGTTTTAACAATGCATCACGTTCCTGCGTTGCGCTCCAGCTGGTTGCACCCACAGCAAGACGATATTGTTGCAGTAAGGCATCTCGACGAAGCATTTCTTCAAATTCACCCGCAGACATATAATTTGATCTCAACCATTGCTGATACAGCTCTGAATTAAACTGCCCATCAACTTGAAATACGTCATAATTGCGAATCTGCTGCGCCAACAAACCATCACTAACACGATACCCCGTCGCAATAGTCGCCTGGAATACCAGCTCTTCCTCTTCAAGGCGCTTAAGAATATTTTTCTTGAACTCAAGTTCATCTGGAATGAATTGACTAATGTCAGCACTGCCTAGCATTTGCTGCAATCTGGCACGTTGTTGTGAATAGGCACGCTGAAATTCATTAGATGTAATTTTTTCACCATTCACCTTGGCGACAGGCACTTCCGGATCGGGGCTAAAATAAGCATCCCAAGCAACCGTTGAGAGACCCAGGATCAATAAGCCAACTATGGCAATGGCTATCCAACTTTGCGCTTTATCTCGTATTAGTTGCAACATAGTTTTTAGACGTTCTTCTGATGAAATTAGTTTTTAATAAAAAAGGCGCAGGCTGTAACAGCTCTGCGCCCTTTTCTAACACTACTGTTGGCGGAGTGGACGGGACTCGAACCCGCGACCCCCGGCGTGACAGGCCGGTATTCTAACCAACTGAACTACCACTCCACACGTTAACTTTTAATATTTGGTGGGTGTTGAGGGACTTGAACCCCCGACATTCGCCTTGTAAGGGCGACGCTCTCCCAACTGAGCTAAACACCCTTGTTCAAAAGAGCGGCTAGTTTACAGCATCTTTAAGTGCTTTGCCAGCCTTAAACGCTGGAACTTTTGCAGCTTTAATTTGAATCGTTTCACCCGTCTGTGGATTTCGACCCGCACGTGCCGCACGCTCACGCACAGTAAATGTGCCAAAGCCAATCAAAGAAACATCATCCTGTTTTTGCATTGCCGTTGTAATAGTACTCACAATCGCGTCAATAGCACGCCCTGCTTCCGCTTTCGTCATTTCTGCATGTTCAGCAACTGCTTCAATTAATTCTGCTTTGTTCACTACAAACACTCCTATGTAAAATCATTATTCATGCACTGCCAAGAACAGGCATGAAACTAAAAATCTCTCTTGACCATTCTCCATAAAACCAACGGTAAACACCCCTTGCGCAGCAATAAATCAAATACTAAAAAGTATAGCAAACTAAGGATGTCTATTTATTATTTGCCGATCATCTATGAATCAGTTCAATTGAGCTGAATTTTATACTTTTGTCGGCAACGAATGTCAAGCACATAACCACATTCAAGCCTATATTTAATGGTGTCTTACCCCTTCGTGTTTTGCCTTTTTAACTTTTGAAACTACTTTTTTTCCAACTGAATCAAGTGCATCAGTTTCAGGCATGCGCTGCAAGGCAAGCTGCAGCACCTCATCAATCCATTTGACAGGATGAATATCCAATTGTTCCTTGATGTTTTTGGGGATTTCTGCCAAGTCTCTTTCATTCTCACTTGGAATGATGACTGCTTTAATGCCACCACGATGTGCTGCCAAAAGCTTTTCTTTCAAACCGCCAATCGGCAATACCTCTCCTCTCAAGGTAATTTCACCTGTCATCGCCACCATAGCTTTGACTGGAATTTGCGTCAGAATAGACACTAAACTCGTACACATCCCAACCCCTGCGCTTGGGCCGTCTTTTGGAATGGCCCCTTCAGGGACGTGAATATGAATATCCTGTTTTTGATAAAAATCTTCGTCCAAGCCAAATGTTTCTGCCCGACTCCTGACCACGGTCATCGCCGCCTGCACGGATTCCTGCATTACATCACCTAACTGACCTGTAATCGTTAGCTTACCCTTACCAGGCACGATGGCAGCCTCAATAGTGAGCAGTTCGCCACCCACCTCTGTCCAGGCTAAACCAGTCACCTGGCCAATCTGATCACTTTCTCCAGCCTCACCAAAACGAAAGCGCTTAACAGCCAGATATTTTTCCAGATTTCGTGGTGTTATTGATGTTTTTTTCGCCGCCTTGTCTTTATCTTGCAGCAAAATACTTTTAACTACCTTACGAAAAATTTTGGAAAGCTCACGTTCAAGACCGCGCACACCTGCCTCGCGAGTGTAATAGCGAATGACATCACGAATAGCTGACTCGCTAATTGCAATTTCATTTTCCTTCAGGCCATTAGCTTTGATCTGTTTGGGTACGAGATATCGTTGCGCAATATTAAGTTTTTCATCCTCTGTGTAGCCAGCCAAACGGATGACCTCCATCCTGTCCAGCAACGGCCCTGGGATGTTCAGGCTATTTGATGTTGCAACAAACATGACATCAGAAAGATCGTAATCCACTTCCATGTAATGATCGTTAAAACTGTTATTTTGTTCTGGATCAAGCACTTCAAGCATTGCCGATGATGGATCTCCACGAAAATCCATCGCCATTTTATCAATTTCATCCAACAAAAA
>JAJRWO010000263.1 GCA_024276775.1 Gammaproteobacteria bacterium
TGCGTCATATGCACGTCCCTATTGATGAAGCGGCGCGCGACGCCTGGATGCTGTGTATGAAAAAGGCGCTGGAAGAAATGAATATTGAAGATGGAATGTTAAAACAACATTTGTTGCATTCATTATTTAAAACGGCTGATTTTATGCGTAATCATGATACATCATGATGAGCAGCTAATGGCAATCTGTTCGACTGATTCAGGTGCTGGGTTGGCGTAGCCTTGCATTTCCGCATGCTCATCAAAGGGGTTTTGTAATAATCTGATCAGCCGATCTATTTCACTATAGTCTTTTTCCTGCTCAGCCTTTTCGATGGCCAGTTGTGCCATGTGATTGCGCAACACGTATTTTGGATTGGCCTGCTTCATATCAATCTGACGCGACATATCGGGTGGCGCATATTGGCGCAGAGCCTGACGATAATCTTTCAGCCATTGATCAAAGCGTTCTGGCTCTAAAAACATATCTTTTAAGGTCGGATTGGCTTGATTGTTGTCACGTTCAAGGTCACAAAGTTGGCGAAAAAAACAAGTGTAATCGGTTTGGCTTTGTTGCATTTGTGACAGCAGTGATTTTGTTAATGGTTCTAAATCATCGTTGTGGTTTTCAAAGCCCAATTTTCTGGCCATGAGTTGTTGCTGTTCTGTTGCAAATATTTGCCAGTATTGATCCAAGGCCTGTCGGGCATCATCTTCAGAGATAAATGGCGTCAAAGTCTGTGCCAGGCAGGCCAGATTCCACAGGCCGACCTGAGGTTGCTGGTCATAGGCATAACGGCCCGCGTGATCCGAGTGGTTGCAGATATGATGTGGATTGTAACTATCAAGAAAGCCGAAGGGGCCATAGTCCAAGGTCAGGCCAAGAATGGACATGTTGTCAGTGTTCATTACTCCATGGCAAAAACCCACCGCCTGCCACTGGGCAATTAGCTTGGCCGTGCGGGCAATGACTTCTTGCAGCAGAGCCAGGTAGGGGTTGTCGTTGCCGCTTAGCTCAGGATAGTGGTAATGAATGACGTAATCGATCAGTTGTTTGAGCAGTTCAAACTTGTCGCGATAATAAAAATATTCCAGGGAGCCAAAACGTACATGACTGGGAGCTAGGCGCGTGAGAATGGCGCTGGTCTCTATTTGCTCACGGTAAACTTTGTCGTCGCAAGCGGTAATGCATAGCGCTCGGGTGGTGGCAATACCGAGGCCGAACATGGCCTCGCTGCAAAGATATTCACGGATACTGGAACGTAATACGGCGCGGCCATCGCCCATACGTGAGAAGGGCGTCATGCCGCTGCCCTTGAGTTGGATTTCCCAGGCCTGACCAAGGCTGTTGGTGGTTTCTCCCAGCATGATGGCGCGGCCATCACCCAGTGATGGTACGAATTGGCCAAACTGGTGGCCAGCATAACGCATGGCAATATGGGCGGCGTTGTTAATGCTTTGATTGCCACTGAAAATGGCCTTGAATTCTGTGCTATGGTGGCAGCCCGGCAGCAAATCCAGCAGCTTGGCGGCGGCAGGGTTGAAATGGATGAGTTCAGCAGCATTGAGGGTTGGGCTCGGCTCAACCCGGGCATAAAAGTCTTCAGGCAGCTTGGCAAACGAGTTGCTGAGTGGCAGTGATTTCAGGGTGTGTTTCATTTTTATAGTTTAGCATTGTACTCAGGTACTTTGTCTTTTTCCTCGCCCCCTGCCAAGTGACAAACATATATAATGCCTCCATGAAATCTGGTCAGCGGAAGTGTTTGCGCCCGGGCGGGTGAATTAAAACCAGGGAATGGTGGTGGAAATCGACATAATGGCCCTATGATCTAAACCCTGCAAGTGCTCTGTCAGTACGATCACTTGCCGGATTTGGGGCATCATCATTCGAACATTTTTTAGAGAAAATACAATGACTAACGACACAGCCCTATCGGCAGATGAGCTGATTGAACTGGATGATTTTTTACTGAGCGAGACTGAAGAGCGTCTGATGATTGATGAGGCTCATGGTTATATGACAGCCTTGATCGTCAGTCATGCTGATGAGGATGAAGCGGCAATATTAGTCTCTATTTTTGGCAAAACCGAGCCGCCGGAAAATATTGTTCAGCTATTGCAACGCATGTTTCAGGATATTAGCACCGAGTTGGCATCAAGCAAGCCGTTCGAACCAATGGTGATTGAAGAGGAAGAGGAAGGTGCAACCTTCGAGGTTTATGAGGGCTGGTGCTATGGGTTCATGCTGGCCGTGGCGGATCATGAGGCAGCCTGGGCAGGGCTGTCGAAAGATGGTCGCTCATTACTGGAGCCCATCGCTACCCTGGCATTGTTGCGCGAGGAAGACCTGGATATCGATGATGAGGAATATTCAGGCTGGGTTAGCCTGCTGCCAGGTTCAGTCAGCGGCCTATATGCAGAGGCCCATTAGAAGCCTGCCTGAAAACAGGCTGGCCTGTTGCAGCAATGGTTGGTTTCGGACAAACGCTTAGTCAATCCCATTAAGAGTGCTTGCGGCCGTTATAATCCGTCACCAATCGGTCGATTTTTTCCTGGTTGTATTCACGCAAGCCACTGAGAACAATGTTTTTTTCGCCATGGCCGACCGTTTTTCCATTGGCCTTGACGACAAATTTCAGGCTAACATTACCACGCTTGCCATCCACTCCCAGGCTTGAGCTGCTTAGCTTTAGTATGGGTGTCTGGAAATCGAAGTCATCAATATCAATCATCATTCGTGCATAGATTACCAGCGGCCGGTCAGTGTTGATCATAACGCCTTTATCTTTCATTAATGGCACTAGAATGTGGGGAAAGGTCTCGCCTGAGAATTGCACATATTGCTGGATTAAGCCGGAGATCTGCGCCTGGTCAGTTGAATGCTCTCCCGTCCGATTGATGTTGAGGTATTCCTTTTGCTTGTTATCACAGATGCTGATGTTGCTGGCATCTGTTTGCGGAAA
>JAJRWO010000264.1 GCA_024276775.1 Gammaproteobacteria bacterium
TAGCGCATAAGGCCCTACGGCGCTGGCCAAAACGGGGACAACAACAAGAAAGCCGCTGCCAAAAATTGAAGCCAACGGAGTGCTCATTGCAGGGATAATTTGGCCCACGGGTACGTGATCTGTTTTTAGCTTGCAAACAGAATCGCTACACGGTAGTTTTGGGGGCATATTCCCTGTCCTTTTGTTGGGTTCTTGGGAGGATTTTCTTGTACCTTTTAATGTCGACATGTAACACGCGCATGTCGTATAGAGCGATATTTCGGGAAAACGCCTCAATCTATTTCAACCCGATCATAATTTTAGCGTTAAAGTTACATTTTCAGGAACATTCCCGTTAAAATAGCGTCACACGATGCATAAGCTGCGCTCCTGCCTCTCTACCCGCAAGTTTCAATTGAGTGGGAATGGAAAGGACGAGATTTTGATTTTACCCGTTGGTTAAGTGGAAATCTTCACCCAAGGACACCATATGAAAGCGGCGTTAAATCAATAGGTTGTGCTATATTCCGCGAGCAACTGATTTTTTTAGGATAAACATGACCGAATCAAACAAACCTCTTTTACCTCGGCTGACTCAGATTGTCTGCGCCTTTACTTGCTTTCTAATTGCCGTCACTACGCCAGCCGTTTTCGCCGCCAACATTAGCGCCCCCCCAGCCCCTGACATTGCCGCCCGCGGTTACCTGTTAATGGACTACAACAGCGGTCATATCATTGCCTCAAAAAGGGCCGATGAACGCCTGGAACCCGCCAGTCTAACCAAGATGATGACCTCCTACGTTATTCTTGGCGAACTCAAGGCGGGCAAAATCAGTCTGAATGACGAGGTACTGATCAGCGAAAAGGCCTGGCGCATGCCTGGGTCACGTACCTTTATTGAAGTTGGCAAACGTATCTCACTTGAAACATTGCTCAAAGGCATGATTATCCAGTCCGGCAATGATGCCACTGTTGCCTTGGCCGAATATATTGCCGGCAGCGAAGAGACCTTTGCCAGCCTGATGAACCAGACCGCCACCGCCTTGGGTATGAACGCCAGTCACTTCGTCAACAGCACTGGCCTGCCTCATCCAGACCACTATACTAACGCTCGTGATATGGCGATACTGGCACAGGCGCTAATCCGAGATTTTCCTGAACATTATGCTTGGTACTCCATCAAAGAATTCACCTACAACGGCATCAAGCAATACAATCGCAACAAATTACTGTGGCAAAATGACAAGGTTGACGGCATCAAAACTGGCCACACAGAGGCTGCGGGTTACTGTTTGGTGGCCTCGGCAAAACAAGATGATATGCGCCTGATTACAGTAGTATTGGGTGCCAAAAGCGAAAATGGCCGCGCCCGTGAGAGTCAGAAATTATTGAGTTACGGCTTCCGTTTTTTTGAAACCCACAAGCTTTATGCCCCAGGAGAAACCCTGACCGAGGTACGCGTCTGGAAGGGTGCCACTGAAAACATTGCTCTTGGCCTGAACAAAGAGATGCTCATCACTATCCCCCGTGGCCAGTATGACAACCTTAACGCCAACATGAAGGTGACCCCCAGAATTATCGCCCCGGTCAACAAGGGTAAGCAATATGGCATGGTGGACGTCATGCTTAATGATGAAGTCGTGGCCAGTCAACCACTGGTGGCACTACAGGAGGTGGCCGAAGCTGGCTTGATTGATCGCCTGATTGACGAAGCCTTGTTGCTATTTAAATAACAACAATGTCATGAATACCGATACCGTTTATCTAAACGGCAAATTTCTGCCTCAGGATCAGGCTTTTGTCCCGGTAATGGATAGGGGCTTTGTGTTTGGCGATGGCGTTTATGAAGTTATCCCCGCCTATGGCGGTCGTCTGTTTCGTCTCGATGAGCACCTGCGGCGACTGGATGACAGCCTGGCAGGAATTCGCCTCAACAACCCCATGAGCCATACTAAATGGGCCAAGATACTCAAGCGAGTCGTCAACGAAAACGGTGCTGGCGAACAATCGGTTTACCTGCAGCTGACCCGCGGCCACGCCCCGCGCGAGCATGGTTTTCCTCAAAACACCCCGCCCACAGTTTTTATTTCCAGCAATCCGCTAACACCTGTGGCTGAAGCACAATTAAAAAATGGCATTGCCGCTATCAGCCTTGAAGATATCCGCTGGAAACACTGCCACATCAAAGCCATTTCCCTGCTGCCCAATATTCTGCTGCGCCAGCAGGCCATTGATGCCGGTGCCCAGGAGGCAATCCTAATCCGCGACGGTCAGGTCACCGAGGGTGCTGCCAGCAATCTATTCATCGTCAACGATGGCCTGATCAAAACCCCAGCCAAGGGCCCCTTTCTGTTACCCGGTATTACCCGCGACCTGATCCTGGAACTCGCTGCGACCAACAACATCAAATATCAAGAGAGCAGTTTTGGTTTGAATGAGCTGCAACAAGCCGACGAAATCTGGCTCTCCAGCTCCACCAAAGAGATACTGCCGGTGACAAAGCTGGATGGCAAAACCGTTGGCCGCGGCCAGCCTGGCCCTGCCTGGCAACAGATCCACCAGCTGTATCAAAATTACAAACGGGCATTGATCGCCGGTGACGTGGAATAACTCAATGACAAAACATGATACCCCACTAATGGAGTTCCCCTGCTCCTTCGGCATTAAGGCCATGGGACTGGCAACAGATGACTTTGAGGCCCTGGTGGTGTCACTGATCCGCCCACATGTCAATGACCTGAATAAGGGGGCCGTCAGCAGCAAACCCAGCAAGGGCGGCAAATATACCTCCGTCACGGTCACCTTTGAGGCCGAGAGTCGCGAGCAACTCGACAACATCTACCGCAGCGTTAGCGATCATGAACGCGTGTTGATGGCGCTTTAATGCCCACCCACAGTCTTCTGGTTCGCCCACTGGGGCAACAACCATACGAACCGGTTTGGCGGAAAATGCAACAGTTTACCGATCAGCGTCACGACTCAACACAAGATGAACTCTGGCTGGTAGAGCACAGGCCTGTTTTCACCCTGGGCATGAATAGCAAACCGGAACACCTGCTCAAACCGGGGCAAATCCCCGTCATTAAAATCGACCGCGGCGGTCAGGTCACCTATCACGGCCCCGGCCAACTGGTTGCCTATCTACTCATCAACATCAAACGCCGCAAGCTGGGCATCCGCGCCATGGTGGAACAGATCGAACAGGCCATCGTCGAATTGCTGGCCGATTATCAAATTAAGGCCCGGGGTCGCCGCGATGCCCCCGGCGTTTATGTCGGCGACAGCAAGATCGCCGCCCTCGGCCTGCGGGTACGACGTGGCTGCACCTATCACGGCCTGGCACTGAATGTAAATATGGATCTTGAGCCCTTTAGCCGCATCAACCCTTGTGGTTATGCCGGCATGACGGTCACCCAAACAGCTAACCTTGGCGGCGGCCCAAGCAAGATCACCACAATCGCCCCCAAGCTGTGCCAAAAGCTGGCCCAGCAGTTAGACTATAATGACCTGAGATTCACAGAGCAGACAGACTAGATGACTGATAAGAACCTGGAACGTGAACGCATAGACTCCCTCGCCCCACTCAAAGGCGAGTCAAAGATGGCACGTATTCCGATCAAAATCCAGCCCAGGGTAGCGCCGTTAAAAAAACCCCACTGGATCAGAGCTAAAGCCCCCAGCAGCCCTGAGGTGTCACGCCTGAAAGGCATTCTGCGACAGCAAAAACTGTTCACCGTCTGCGAAGAGGCTCAATGCCCCAACTTGGGCGAATGTTTTGACCACGGCACCGCCACCTTCATGATTATGGGGGGAATCTGCACCCGCCGCTGTCCATTTTGTGATGTCGCCCATGGTAAACCCAAGACACTCGACGCCAATGAGCCAACCCATCTGGCCGACACCATCAAGGCCATGAACCTGAAATACGTTGTCATCACCTCGGTAGACCGTGATGATCTGCGTGATGGGGGGGCCAGCCACTTTGCCGCTTGCATCAAAGCCGCACGAACACAATCGCCCGAGCTAAAGATTGAGATCCTGGTGCCAGACTTTCGCGGCCGTATGGATGTCGCCCTGAAGACACTGGCTATTGCACCGCCCGATGTCTTTAACCACAACCTGGAAACTGCGCCACGGCTCTACAAGCAAACCCGCCCTGGCGCTGATTATCAATGGTCATTGAGCTTATTAAAAAAATTTAAACAGCAACACCCCGGCATCCCAAGCAAATCCGGTTTGATGCTGGGGCTGGGTGAATCCGATGCAGAAATCATCGCAGTGATGCGTGACCTGCGCGCCCACGATTGCAATATGCTAACCTTGGGCCAATACCTGCAACCCAGCCAACATCACCTACCCGTCGAGCGTTACGCCACCCCAGAGACCTTTCGCAGGCTGGCCGTAATCGCCAAAGAACTTGGCTTTAACAATGTTGCCAGCGGGCCAATGGTACGTTCGTCCTACCACGCCGACCAACAAGCGGCAGGCCAGCATGTCTCCTGAATAAAAAACGTATATGACCGCCCCCGTTATCAACAATAAACCTGTCTTCGCATCATTATCCATACGAGCTTTTGGTTTGAATATTAACCGTTGAACCTTAAAAAAAACATCCACGGCAGTTGTCGCCTGATCAAACCTGTTTTCTTTGTTTACGCAGGCCTTACAATAAATTAAACTCGCCATCTAACGCTAGATTATCAAGGGACGTAAAATCAATTACAATGCCACGCCCCTAAGGAATGGACGTTATATAACGTTTGCGAATAGCGCTCTGAATTGAAGAACGGCCGAAGGGGCGCTGAAGCAGAGATGGCAGTAATTTTCACTCCTAAGTGCCTCTTTCGCAGGATTTAGGCTTTACGCCACAAAACATGAATATGCAGGAAAATCTATTGATATCACGTTTAAAATCATTACTGCTAATATTAGCCATTTGTACGGCACTCATCGGTTGTGGTGGCCCTGGCAACAACGGTGGCACACCCACTAGCCCACAAGAAATTGCAGAGAAGCTTCCCCAGCGACTCAATGCGGCGGAAAATTCTCTTTTGAAATTAGAAGAGGCAATCAATTCCGGTCAAATTCGCAATGGACTCATGATTAAAGAATATGCGCGGATTCTCAGTACTCAAAAACCCGATTTAAAAACGCTGACAAACAATTTAAGCCAAGATGCCAGCAGCAAAGGTGCAATATTCACCAATTTAAAAAATCGGCTCGCCATTTTAAACAATGAACCTGAAATGTTTGAGTCCAAAACGGCTCAATATCAAGAAGCCAATGCACTCATATCCGCAAGCCAACCTCAAAACTACAATCTTGCATTAACCGACGTTGTTAATGTATTGGCGGACATGTCTGGCGGCTCGCTTCCGCGAATTGACGCTCAGTCAAAAGCCGAAAGCCTCGCGAACAATAACGCCACAGATATGGGTGCCGGCAGCCAGCTTATCGGCAACCCGGCCTATGGCCAATGGTCTAATCAAGGTGGGACGTCTGTTTGGGCCTGGTATGGCATGTATGCCATGTTTCGCGATTTAACCGGTGGCCGCAGTTACGGATACAACCAATGGAACCGAAATCGTGACTACAGTTACCACAGCGATGTCGCCCGCAACCGTTATGGCAATGTTCGAACAAAAAACAATAATATCCCAAAAACTAAACGTTATGGCAGCAAACAAGACTATGGCACAAGCAAAAAAAGCTATGGCAGTAAAAGCGCAGAGCGACGCAGTACTTACGGAAAATCATCCAATAACAACAAGTCCAGCCGTTTTTCAAAAAATAGCGCCAAGACTGGCGGTAGCTTTCGCAACAAAAGCACTTATTCACGCAGCCGCTTTGGTGGCAAGTAGTTCAATTTTTTTAAAGAGGCAAGCCCATGGATAATCTTCCATTAATCAATTTTTACCCGGATTTACTCCTCGTACTGTTAGTCGATTTAATTATCGCCATCGCTGTACTCGCGGCATTCAGAAAACTGGCAGGCTTAATTAGTAATGTCAGCTCAACAAAAGAATTGGCAGAAAAAGACAATTTTGCTTTCGGCTTGGTATTCGCTGGCGGCATGGTGGCTTTGGCAATTGTTTTAACCGGCGCCATTTCTGGCGACCCTGGCAGTAACTTGATCAATGAAATCATCCTCGTCGTCACCTATGGTGCGCTTGGCATTGCACTAATGACATTGACCCGAAAAATTTTAGATAGCGTCGCCTTGCCCGACATCAACATCCAAGAGCAAGTAATGAAAGGCAATATGGCCGCTGCAATCGTTGATGTTGGCAATCTCATTGCAACGGCTGTCATTGTACGCGCCGTTATGGTGTGGATTGATGACACCAGCCTCTTCGGTCTTGTCGCCGTCATCATTGGTTTCGTTGTTTCTCAAATTTTTTTGATTCTCGTCACCAAATACCGTACCCATGTCTATGCTAAACGCCACCATGGGAAAAGTTTGCAAAAAGCTTTCGAGGATGGCAATCAAGCGTTAGCCATTCGCTACCTCGGACATAAAATAGGGGTTGCCTTAGCCGTTACAGCCGCATCTGGCTTTGTTCCCTATAACGATGAACGCCTGTTTATGGCTTGCCTTGCCTGGGGTTTAATCTCTATCATACTGACCGTTGTCTTATCCCTGATTGCCATGGGCGCTCGTCATATCATTCTAGCCAAAATTGATGTTGTTGATGAAGTAGATAACCAAAGAAACCTTGGCGTCGCTTATATTGAAGCCATGATTTATGTCTCCATCGGTTTTTTATTATCAGGTATCATTGCCTAATTCGTTAGAATGTCTAGCCAAAAAGCGACGTGGTTTTCTCGCCACAAAACCCTTTTAGATGATATTTTAATCATTAGTATTATGGCCGTACTCGCAGGATGCGGCCTGATATACGAATATTTACTCTCCCACTACGCAGCTCGGGTTCTCGGCACCGTCGAGCACACCATATTTGCAATGATCGGCCTGATGATTGTCGCCATGGGCCTTGGCTCCTTTGCCGCAAAAAAAATCAAAGACCCATTCAGCAGTTTTGCTTGGCTTGAGCTTGCCATTGCGCTTGTCGGTTTGACCGCAGTTTTTGTTATCGCCCTGATTTTTTCCCTCAGCAATACTTTGCCCCAAATTATTGCCGAAACCTATGGCTTACCGCCAGACCTCCAACCCGAAGGCGGTTTTCTCCGTAGTTTTCATTCATTTGCAGCTTTGTCACCTTACTTCATTGGATTTTTATTAGGATTTCTCATCGGCATAGAAATCCCGCTTATCGCAAGAATTCGCGAAGAAATTTATAAAAAACACATTAGCAACAATGCCGGAACCGTTTATGGTGCTGATTATATCGGCGCGGGTATCGGAGCCGCCATCTGGATAGTCTTTATGTTGTCCATGGAAATCAGCACTGCTGCTGCTGCCACGGCATCCGCCAACCTTGTCGCCGGGTTGATTTTTTATTTTCGCTACCGGCGAAAAATCCGGATGAGTCCTTTATTTTTGCTCTGTCACTTAATGTTAATTGCCGCCGCACTGGTCATATTCAAGCACGGACAAACTTGGGAGCTATCGCTGGAAAGCACCCTTTATAAAGACAAGGTTATTTACAGCGCCCACACGCCATATCAACACATCACGATTACTGAGCGCATCATGAATCCCGAAGAACCGGTGGTTTACACATTTTATATCAATGGTCGCACACAATTTTCCAGTATCGATGAAGCCATTTATCATGAAATGCTGGTTCATCCTGCTATGCTGGCCTCAGCCAGGCAGAAAAAAATACTTATTATCGGGGGTGGAGACGGTTTGGCCGCGCGTGAAGTATTGAAATGGAACCCCGCGTCCGTGACACTGCTGGATCTGGATTTGGCAATCATTCAGTTTTTTCGTGATGAAAAATTTGATGAAAACTTGGGCCGTATTGTTAACGCTCCCTTACTTAAACTCAATCAAAATGCTTTATCCGACAAGCGGCTCAATATAATGATCGGTGATGCCTTTAATCAAATAGATGATTTACTTAATCAACAACAGCTCTACGACAGCATCATCGTCGATTTGCCCGATCCAAGCCACCCAGACTTAAATAAACTTTATACTGATCGGTTTTATCAAAAGCTCTCATTATTACTGGCGGGAGACGGTGCCCTGGCCATTCAATCCACCTCGCCTTATCACGCAAAAGATGCATTTTTGTCCATTGGAAAAACCGTCAAGGCCGCAGGTTTATTGCATGTCGAACAATATCACGCCAAC
This sequence comes from Gammaproteobacteria bacterium, assembly GCA_024276775.1. Classification (GTDB taxonomy): domain Bacteria; phylum Pseudomonadota; class Gammaproteobacteria; order Tenderiales; family Tenderiaceae; genus Tenderia. The sequence continues at coordinate 8,243 of JAJRWO010000264.1, forward strand.
GTCCCCAGCTTTGGCGAATGGGGCTGGACCATTGCAACAAAAAATGGTATTTCCCCCCTCGCGCGTATAAAAGAAGCAAAAGAGCTGCCCATAAAAACCCACTGGCTCACCCTGGACATTGTAAAAACTGCCTTCCACTTTCCAAATAATTACTTTAATCGCATTCCCGGGGTTGAAATTAATCGACTGGGCAGCCATACCCTATATAACTATCATCAGCAAGCTTGGCAACAAGCTCAGGGGCTTTACGATCCTCACGCTGGCCAACAAAATTAACAACACGCAACCATCCGACATAATATGTCTTGACATATTATGTCAAAACCCCTAACGTTAAAGACATAATATGTCAGAGAGGAAATATGAACATTAAACAAATGGCTAAAGCCTTGGAAGAACTTGACTCAACAGCTCGCGAAGGCTTTGATTTTGATTATCAAATAATTCCTGGCGATGAAGAAGTTTTACAAATCAGCCTGTTAGGCAGAGAAGAAATTCCTGTCTATCTCACTAAAACAGACACCCAGCTTTTATGCATTTCATACCTTTGGGATGAAAGCGAAATTAAAGCCGAAAGCAGAACCCAGATGATTGAAATGATGCTAGACATGAACATCCCCATGCCCTTGTCATCGTTTTCACGTATTGGTGATAAATATGCCGTATTTGGCGCACTGTCACTGGACTCCAGCGCAAAAGACATCGCTCATGAGGTTGTTATATTAAGCAACAATGCGATTGATGCAATTGAAGTTATGTCAGATTTTTTAAAATAAAGGATAAACAATGAGCTTATTAAAGAAAATTTTTACTGCCGTTCGTGGCGGTGCCAGAGAAGCTGGCGAATCAATTGTTGATGCCAACGCTATACGTATTCTCGATCAAGAAGTCAAAGATGCCGAGACTCACATTGCAAAAGCAAAACAAGACTTGACCACTGTCATGGCCAAAGAGATGCAAAGCAACCGCGAAATCGAACGTTTGACAAAACAAATCAAAGAATATGAAGGTTATGCCATCGAAGCTTTAAACAAAGGTGACGAAGCACTGGCCGTCGAAATTGCGGAAAAAATATCAACCATTGAACCTGATTTAGCCATGCAGGAAGAAACTAAAGTCAGTTTTTCTGCTCATGCAAAAAGATTGAAAGACTTGGTAAAGAAAACAGAGCGCCAGCTTAACGAACACAAAAGACAGCTCACGATGGTAAAAACGACCGATAGCGTGCAAAAAGCGACTGCGGCGATCAGCGACAACTTTACCAATAGCAATTCTAAAATGATGAGTGCCAGTGAATCACTGCAACGCATCAAACAAAAACAAAAGAACTTTGATGACAAACTACACGCCGCTGAAATTTTAGACAGTGAAAACTCTGATACATCGCTGGACACCAGGATGAAACAAGCCGGTATTGGTGGAAACATCAGTTCAGCCAACAGCGTATTAGATCGACTAAAAGCCAAAAAAGGCGCGTAAATCTGCCCTCCCAGGCTACCGTGGCAGGTTTTCCCGTCACGGTTTTTTTTGCCCTGATATTTTATAGGACCTCATCATGAAAAAACTCTTTAAATCCATGTTCAGCAAGGAAGAAAAAAACAATGTTCGCCAGCTAGACCACCCAAAGAATCTTAAAATGGGGGATATTATTAAATTTCAATACCTTCCCCAGCAAGAAATCAGTAATAAATCTTTCGAAATCAGTGCGATTAACACCTATGATTTTGAGGATCGGAAACTAACAGAGTTTGCTTTTAAAGGAGATACTGACGTTTCTATTTTCCTCATTGTTGATGAAACGGGTGACGAACCCTTTTTATCCCTTTCTCGAAAAATAGCACGCTCAGATGTTGAACAGCTTTTTGATCTTGATGAGTTTTCTGAGTTATTCGACAATGAAGATCACAGTCTAATCAATCGATTAAACGAACCCCAATCTTTGCAAGGCTGGACAGCGCCTCAATATCGACAAGAAATTTATGCGGAAGGGGGTTATTTCCATAAAGATGATTTTCGTGATAAAATTGTCCCTGATAATGAAGACGCTGGCGATGAATTCGAGTATTATCTTGCCATAGACGATACACGCCAGTTCACCATTGAGGCTGAAGTGTACGATGGTGGGGAAACAGACATTATCGTCACCATTCGTCGCCCAATAAGCGATATTGAAGAAATGTGGCCAAGTACGGCCTAGCTCATGAAAAACAAACAAAAAGAGTTACCTGAAAAATGGCATGCATCCAGCAAAGCAATGCGTGCCGTTCAGGTTGCTTTTTATGTTGATGAACAAATTCAAATCAAAATCCGGCAGGACGCTTGTTTAAGAGGCATGAGTCCATCAGATTTAATTCGTGAAATCACACAGCTTCCGCTCTCAGCACCCCCTAAAAGACCACGCTTAACCGCCTCGTTAAATAAAGAAGATTATGCACAGCTCGCTCTACGCTACAACCTTAACCCCCAAGACACACTCGAAATAAAACGCTGCGTCATGCAAGAACTCATTGACTATGCCAGCAATTTCGACCTTAGCCAAGATAATACTTAAGCGTGAAACTGCTCAAAAAAATACACTCCGTTGATGAGTTTGGCATACAAAATTACAGCGGGAAATTTTTAGCCCTACTCGCTATTGGCTCGCTATATAGCACCATTACCCTATTGGCTTTTTTACTGCTGTTTTTCGAACAACATGCTCCAGGTTCAAATATCATCAATTACAGTGATGCCTTTTGGACGCTGCAAATGAGTGCTAGCACAATTGGTTTTGGCGATCACTTTCCAGTTTCTTTTGGTGGCCGTTTTGTTGTTGCCATGATGTTTTATATTGGCGTAGGGTTGGTAGGCTTCATCGGCGCATTAGTCGCTGATAAAATTGTAGGCTTTGCCAATACAAATGTCCGCAACCGAGAACTACGGCGACAAAATGATGAATTGTTAGAACACAGCAAATTGCTTGAAAAGAAAATAGACCAGCTAATTCAACGCATGGATAAATAGTCAACGCTAATCTTTTTTCAGCGGACTTTCTACAGATAAATGATTTTGGGTTTATTGACAGCCTCATTCATGAAAAAACATTAACGGAGTATGCGCTTATGACTTGAGTTCAGGGCCGTCAATATCATAAATCGCTGCCGCCGATCACTCGGAGTGATATTACCCAGCCCTTCGCGTTAGGAAGATGGAGTGATCGGAATCCCCGAATAAGCAATGGGTTCTTCTACCCATCACTTCCA
>JAJRWO010000265.1 GCA_024276775.1 Gammaproteobacteria bacterium
TCCAAATCCAAATCCAAGTCCAGATCCAAACCTCCAAAATCCAGCTCATCCGCTGAAACAGCATCAATTTCAGCACTTTTCAGGCCACCAAGCTCATTCAATCCAGCAGCAGCCAAGCCAGTCAGCGCCAAGCCTTGAGCCAAGCCAGCACCACTAATCTTGGCATCGTCCACCGCCAGAGGTTGAGGATCATCAAAACTCAGCTCTCCGTCAGTCCCTGTGGATTCAAAATCCAAATCTGTTTCGCCCAAAGTACCTTTAGCCGTGGATGAAACAACAGAACCATCGGCAAATAATGGGTGCTCAGGCAGTAGCTCTCGACCCATCACCACAACCCGATTCCAGACCTCCTCTTCCTGCCCCGCCAATAATGCATACAATGACTCGGCCTGGGCTTCAAACGAATCCACATTCTTGGTGACATGGTAAATTTCCAGCAATTTAACCTTCAGCTCATGACGGTCGGCATCTGCACTAATGGCTTCTTTCAGCAAGGCCTCAGCTTGTTCATAACGTCGATAGGCGAGATAGACATCAGCTTCAGCAATGGGATCGATTTCATTTTCTTCCGTATGAATCGCTCCCAGACCACTACCAAAATCATCAACTGAAACCTCATCATTGGTGTCAGTTGCTGCATCAACAAAAGCGATTTCGGACGATTGCGCGGCTGAGGAAGAACCTTGAGCAACATTATCAGCAACCGCACCCAGCGGCAGCATTTCAGAAAATTCATCATCCATATCAGCCTGTCTACGCCGACGCATGATTAAAGCGACAAGTAGCAACAACAGTACCGCACCGCCACCTGCATACAGAGGATTTATCGCTAAAACCTCGTCCAGCAGGTTGCTTGACACCGGTTCAGGCGCTGGCTCGACGACAGGCTTAGCAGGGGATTCCTGAATGGCAGCCACCTCATCAACATCCGCCTGAATAGCCTCGACCTGTTGCTTTAACTGAGCATCCGCTTGCAACGCCCCTAGGTTATCATCTTTGAGGGTTAATAATTTTTGTACAGACTGAAGCTGATTTTCAAGTTCTTCAAGACGTAAACGCAGATCTGAGTTTTCCTGACCGCGAGCCTCTGAAGACTCTAATGCAACCGCCAATTGACGTTGTAAAGACTCAATATCATCACTGGCAGCACCCGAACCTAGCCCTGAGCGTACCTTGGCTTCTTCTTCAGGCGTTAGCAACTGCAAACGCGCCTGTGTCGGCGCTTCTGCCACAGCCGATACTGGTGAGCCGGCTTTTCCATCAGCCGAAGCAGGGGTTGGCGCAGCAACACGCTGCTGGCGGCCAACAGCAGAGGATTGACCCCTTGCTGATTGCCAGTCCTGGTATTGACGGTTTGCTTCAGCAGCGGCCTGTTGCTTGGAGAGTTCGGTAATAACATTCATCTCAGGCGTACGCAGTATATGACCGGCCTTGAGGTTGTTAATATTGTTATTGCCAAAGGCTTCCGGATTTTCTTTTAACAAGCCAATCATCATCTGCGGCACACTGACAGAGCGATCTGGCCGCATGCCCTTGGCAACCCCCCAAAGAGTATCACTGCGAGTGGTTGGCCCATAGCTCCCCGCTGCAGCCATACGTGACGGCACAGCTACCTCAGCCGTTGGTGTTTCCCTGACAACCTGGTTGGGTTGAGTGGTGGCGACACCAATACGTCCCGCTTGCGGCTCTTTTTCGAACACAGGCGGATCAAGCAACAAGGTGTATTCACGCATCAACTGGCCACTGTCCCAGTTAATGCTTAATATGAAATTGAGAAAAGGTTCTTTAATGGCCTTGCGGGAAACAACGTTAATGTAGGGTGCGCCAGGGCCAGAGCTGACAAGTTCAAACTTAAGCTCATTCAATATTGGCAACCGATCAATACCAACACGTTCAAAAGCCTCACGCGGGGCCATCAATACCCCTAAACTTTTAAGCTCGCTTGGCGTTGCTGAAAACAACTTGATTTTAGCATTCAAGGGTTCATTCAAGCCAGTACTGACCTCTATTTCCCCCATACCCAAGGCATGAACAATACCTGATGTCACCATCATACATGCGCTTAAGGCAACTGCTAATCGACGCTTTTTAAATCCCTTAGTCAATATCCTGATCCTGATTTTTCGTCCTAACATAACATCCAGCCAACTTATATAACGGCTATCGTTCGTTTTTTTTGAATATTTAGCTATTTTTTTTGAACTCGGCTATAAAACCTTACCCAGTCACCCTAAAAAGCTAGATTTACATCCTTTCTGCTCAGTTCAGATAGTCTTTTACCAACACTTCGGCAATCTGAATGCTATTAAGGGCTGCACCCTTGCGTACGTTATCGGCGACCAACCACAAATCTATACCTCTTTCATGACTCGTGTCTTGACGCAGTCGGGAAACCAAAATCATGTCCTCCCCCACCGCATCAACGGCTGGTGTAGGCAGCTCATCCGTAACCAAGCTAACAGCCACAGCAGCTTGGAGCAAATTTATCACCTTCTCCAACGCAATATCGTCAACCGTTTCAATATGCAATACCATTGCATGACCATGAAAAACGGGCACTCGCACACACGTCGCATTCAATGGTACATCCTGCCCCAGGATTCGGCCAACCTCCCAGGCGAGTTTCACCTCTTCGCGGCTATAGCCATCATCAAGGATTGAGCCTATTTGTGGCAGCAGGTTGAAGGCGATCTGTTTGTCGAAAACATGACTGTCCATGGTTTGCATATTAAACATGGCCGTTGACTGTTTGGCCAGCTCTTCTATCCCAGCCTTGTCCTTACCTGAAACCGCCTGCAAGGTCACTGCGTTGATACGCGCAATACCTGCGGCATCAAACAAAGGTTTAAGTACTGTCGTCAGTAATATGGCATTTGTGCCTGGACTGGCAATAATATTTTGCGCCGTATAACCCGCCAGTTTTTCTGGATTGACTTCAGCCACCACCAACGGCACATCATCTTCAAGTCGAAAACAAGGGCTGTCATCGATAACGATACACCCCGTGGCCGCCGCTTTTGGCGCATAAATCTCTGCTAATGCGTCATCGACACAAAAAAAAGCCAGCGCGGCCCGAGAAAAATCGAATGTCTCAAGCGCTTCAATTTTCAGATGACGCTCTTTATAGGCAACCCTGCCACCCCCCGCATCAGCAACCGCATGAATAGACGCAACGGGAAACTGCCGCTCCTCCAGTAGCGTCAAAACTGCCTCACCCACCAGACTGTCACAACCGACGACGACAACATTATAATCTTTGCTCATTCAGCATTCATCCTCAAGCAGGATACGCAGCATGCGACGTAACGGCTCGGCCGCCCCCCACAACAACTGATCACCGACCGTAAAGGCGGATAAATAATCATCCCCCATGCTCAACTTGCGCATTCGTCCAACCGGCACAGTCAAGCTGCCCGTGACTGCGGCTGGAGTCAGTTCATTCAACGTTACCTGTGGTTCATTCGGCACCACTTTAACCCAATCATTGTGACTGGCAATAATATCGCTGATCTCATCCAGCGGGATATTCTTGGTCATTTTGATGGTCAGCGCCTGAGAATGACAGCGCATGGCGCCAATACGAACGCACAAGCCATCAATCGGCACGGGATTATCACTGCGGCCGAGAATTTTATTGGTTTCAACCTCTGCCTTCCACTCTTCCTTGCTCTGGCCAGATGCCAGCCGCACATCGATCCAGGGAATAAGGGAA
>JAJRWO010000266.1 GCA_024276775.1 Gammaproteobacteria bacterium
ATGGCAACTCTGGTATTACAAGGTCCACGCCTGACCGAGCACGAAGCAATCGTCCTAAGCCAATCATTCAAAGGCCGCTTACAGGAAGGCAAAGACTATTACCGCATCCAGGTCGATACCAACGTTGATAGCAAAAAACTGGCCATGCACCAGCAGCAGGAAGAATTCGACATCAACCTACTGCCCGAGGGTTTTGATCCATCACAGGTCAAACTGCTGGTCACCGATATGGACTCAACCCTGATCAGCATCGAGTGCATCGACGAAATCGCCGATTTCATCAAGGTTAAACCCCAAGTCTCAGAGATTACCGAATCGGCCATGCGCGGTGACATCGACTTCGAAACCTCACTGCGTCGGCGCATTGCCCTGCTCACTGGTTTGGAAGAGTGTGCCCTGGAGCACGTTTATAACGAACGCCTGCAACTCAACCCCGGTACCGAGCAGATGCTGGCTGGACTCAAGACTGGCAACATCAAAACAGCCCTGGTCTCCGGTGGCTTCACTTATTTCACCGACAAACTCAAAATCCGTCTGGGGCTGGACTACACCCTGGCCAATATACTGGAATTTGAAAATGGCAAACTGACGGGTGAAATCCACGGCAATATCGTCGGCGCACAGGCCAAGGCTGACTTGTTACTGCAAAAGTGTGAAGAACTGGCTATCAAACCATCGCAAGTCGTCGCCATGGGTGACGGGGCCAACGACCTGGTAATGATGAAACAGGCTGGGCTAAGTATCGCTTATCATGCCAAGCCGGCAGTGCAACAACAGGCACATACCTCACTCAACCATTGTGGTTTGGAAGGCGTGTTGGGCTTGCTGAATATAGGTTAACGAAGCGGTAGAAAATCCCACCCAGACGATGATAGTTTCCCTGTCAGATTCATTATTTATTCGATGAAATTAAAGAGCGAGCCATTGTCTTGGGGGGACATTTCTTACCTCCTCGCCGCGATGGAGCAATTAATAATCAAAAAACTTGCGATGTTCCTTACCTGCTGCATTGGCGTTAACTTTGTGCGGATGCTTAATTTCTTTCCAATTATCGACCCGCTTGCCGATATTCAAGCGGGGGAATTGCTCATCACCTGAATGCTGCAAACCTAAGAAACCCAATAACTGAAGCAGGCTATCTGCCTGACTAATATTAATACTCAATAGATTATCGCGACCGTGGAAATAATCCATCACCCCCTGCTCGTGGCGCTGGTAACAAGTAGTGAGGTGAATTCCATTGAGAGGGTTATCAATATTATTCAAGTCAAAAGTCTGCTCAAAACTACGCTTTAATATCGGGTTTACGTAAGTCTGGCCATTTAGGCTGAGTAGCATCTTATTCAGTAGCATCAGTATCGATGGCAACCACTGATCAAGCGAGCGCTGTAAATAGACGAATTTAGACTCAGGAAATAGCGCATCAAGCTGCTGATAGTCACTAAAACAGGGGCAGTCAGAGACCACATCGGCTAACTCAAATGCGTGTTTGGTATAGGCGGTATGGGCGACCTTAAAGTGATCGAGCAGGACCGCGCTGATACTGGTAGTACCGGTTCGTGGTAAGCCTATGATGAAGAGTTTGTTCATGGGGTGGAGCCTCATATGAGGAGGAGCAGTAAGTGAGCGTGTATTGTGCGCGTGAACGCCTGGCGCGCCAACGCCGAAATAACTGGGAGATCTATTATTGCTGATGAGATATAATTTAAAAGTACGTGGGTGATTTGGCGCTTACCGTTATATAATTTCCATTCTTGAGTTAAATAACACTAAACAGAGACAGATTCTGTACACGTTGAAATATTTTCTGGGCAGCTTCTAACCCCGCTAATTCCAGGTTCAGACGACCAATTGCTTCAGCATAGTCAAGGTCTTCAATTGAAGATAACACCGCTTTGGTCTGCACCTTAAACTGCTCATTAACTTGTGCCTGATTATCAACCGCATTGATACGGGCACCCACTTTTGCCCGCGTAGTAAAGATGCTCGCCATGGCAGTATCAATATCTGTCAGAGCATCACTACTCGGCGTATTCGCTTCCAGGTTCATAGCCAGGTCATAAATGGTTCTAAAAACATTCTGTTTGCCACCGGCAACAATGTCGAGATTCTCAAAAACATCACTACCCGAATCTGACGACTGAATTTCACGCGTCGGACTAATCTGTATACGGCGCTGTGACTGGTCACCATTAAAAACATAACTACCCGTTGCCACTTCTTCAAAGGGTTGCGTTTTTGATTGAAAACCAGAAAACAAGTATTCGCCACTACCATCCTTTGCATTTGCCAAAGAAAAAACCTCATCCAGAAGTAACCACACTTCTGCGGCAATACTCTCTCGGTTTTGTTGCGTATAGGTTTCATTAAGGCCTTGCTCTGCAAGCTCTCGCACACGCATCAAGGTATTACCAACGGAGTCAAGGACACTTTCCTCCGCTTCCAAACGGGATCTAAGTCGATCAATATTACTGCCATACTGGTCATTTTGCGTCAGTTGCTGTTTCAGAGCCAACGCCTGAGTGGTGCCTGTTGGGTCATCCGAGGGCGATAATATGCGTCGTCCGCTAGCCAACTGTTGCTGCGTTTTATTCAGGTCAACTTGACGATCTAAAATTGATGTCACCGCTGACCGCTGCATCATTTGAGTAGAAATACGCATAAAGTTAGCCTCTCAACGCCGATATCAATGACTGAAACATATTATTTGATGCGACAATGACCTGAGATGCGGCCTGATAGGCCTGCTGAAATTTGAGCAGGTTTGCCGCTTCTTCGTCCAGATTAACCCCCGACAAAGCATCCCTTGAATCTACCGCTTGGCTAAGTAAATTTTGCTGAGCGGCGCTACTTAACTGCGCTTGCTGGGTCAAGATCCCTACATCAGCCACCACACTGCCATAATATTCTGTAAAACTGGCGGTACCGTTACTCATTAATTGTTGATTCTGTAACCCTGCCATTAGCAATGCATTGCGATTATCTCCAATGCCATCAATATTGCTTTCTATGCTGAATTCATCAGGTGGCGGACCTGCAGACAAAGCCCCGCTAATTGTAAATTTCAATCCCGGCAGCGCTGTCACCTCTGCACCATCAGTATAGGCAAATGACAAACCATTCCAAGGTGCTGGCCCTGAAACAACATTGATATTTGTGCCATCGTATTGCATCACAATATCACTCGATAAAGGTGGCAGTGGTGATG
>JAJRWO010000267.1 GCA_024276775.1 Gammaproteobacteria bacterium
TCCGTGCCGCTTGGCAAAACCAAACGGCAGGCGTTTCAGTGAAGGGGCTTCTTGAGGTGCTGCGTCTACAGCCTGTTGATCACTGGCCATTGCCGCGACTGTCAATTGATTGGGGTATTAGCTCTGCTGTCCCTTGAAAGTTGCTGCTTTGTGCCGGTTCAAAGGGGGGCGGTAATCCCAGGAACTCTGGCATTAACGGCAGCTCTGTGTCATCAATCAACATCAGGCCCCTTTGGTTAAAATTCAGTTGTTCAGCCCTGATGTAATTATATTTGCTTGAGGTGATTCGAGTGGCAACCGCGGCATCACGGACAATCGATGGGCGGATAAATACCAACAGATTTTTTTTGATCTTGGAGGTACTTTTGTTTCGAAATAAGGCACCGAGAAAGGGGATATCACCCAGCAGAGGAGTCTTCTGGACTGACTCTTGCACATCATCCTGAATCAAACCGCCGAGTACGATGGTGCCGCCATCATCTACCAGCACGGTTGTCTTGAAAGAACGGGTGTTCGTGATCAGATCCGCCGCATTCTCATTTGAAGGCGCAACGCTGTCGATTTTCTGTTCGATATCAAGCTTGATTGCATTGCCTTCGTTTATTTGTGGTTTGACTTTGAGGGTAATGCCGACATTTTCTCGAGTAATGGTGGTAAAGGGGTTGGTAGGGTTGCTGGCATTGCCTACAGCGGCATAGCTGCCGGTTCGGAATGGCACCTGTTGGCCAACGATCATTTCCGCCTCTTCATTGTCGAGAGTCATTATGTTTGGTTTGGACAACACATTTGTGCGGCTATCGCCCTGGATGGCATTAATCAATGCCGTAAAATCGGTAGAACCGCTATTAAAACGTCCCAGGCCTAGAAAACTGATGGGGGGTGCTGGCAGGCCAACGGCACCACTTCTGATGCCAGCGCCAACCGCTGGGGCGTTGAAAGGGCTGAAAGCGGTGCCTGCAATGGGGCCTTTGCCATCCGGTGAACCGTCAACAAACCAGGTCACACCCAGTTCGGCACTCCGATCCTCGGTGACCTCGGCAATGATCGCCTCAACCAACACCTGGGCGCGACGCACATCCAGCTTGCCAATCACCCCCTTCAACGAACGAAACAGATCCGGTGGCGCAGTAATCACTAAGGCATTGGTGGCTTCATGGGCCTGAATGGTAATCGGTGAGCGATTTGATAATGTGGTCGCTTTGCCACCGCTGGCTTTTTTTTGCTTATCGTAAGTGTTACCCAGACCGCTTAGCACGGGCACCAGGTTCTCGGCCTTGGCATATCGTAAATAGATTACATGTGTGTTGCCGGTGGTTTCCAGAGGTGTATCCAGGTGGGAAATAATGGCGCGGATACTTAATCGTTCAGACTTGTTGCCACTAATCAAAATACTGTTGGTGCGTGCATCCGCCACCAATACTGCCTTGCTTGATGTCTGACCTTTAGGCGCTGAACGTTTATCCTGTTGACGCAGGCTTTCCAAAATACGCACGACTTCGGTGGCCGAGGCATGTTTGAGCGGCATCACTTCAAGGTCAGAAACACTGGCAACATCGATGCGGTTGATAATGCTTAGCAGGCGGTCAACGTTGGCCGCCGAGTCAGAAATGATTAAAACATTGGTGGCGACATAAGCCGCCATATGGCCATGCTGAGGTATCAGCGGCCGTAAAATCGGTACCAGTTGGGCTGCCGCAACATTTTTTACCTCAATGACCCGGGTCACCATTTCATCGCCCTCGGCTCCCTGCTTCATCATCTCGGAACCGCCGATTTGCTTGGCACTTACCGAGGGTACAATTTTGATAATGCTGCCCATGGGCACGGCGGTAAAATTATGCACATCGAGCAAAGAGAGAAAGGTCTGGTAGACCTCGCTAGCATTCATGGGCTTGGAGGAAATCACCGTAACCTTACCTTTAACGCGCGGGTCAACAATGAAGTTTTTGCCGGTAAATTCGGCCACGGTAGCGATAACCGTGCCTAACTCGGCATCCTTCAAATTAAAGGTAATGCCGGCCTCATCATTATCATTACTTGCAGCAACACCACTCATTGCAAGCAATGCCAGCGCTAGCAGCCAAACCCGTGACTGAATAGCGATGGTACGATTAGCACCGTGTTTTCCAAAAAATTTCATCAAACTTCCTACTTAGCCCTAGTTTAGCGGCAGGGTAAAACGCTGTTTTACACCGTTGCGATCAACCACCAAATCCAATGTGTCTGCCGAGGACAAATTCTTCATCAAGCCAAACCCTTTTGCCGGACTGTCCAGCTCGACACCATTTATCGACGTCACAACATCGCCAGGCAACAGACCATAACGAGCCATTAAGCCTGGATCGCGGCCCGGCTGCAATTTGTAACCTACAAAGCGACCATTTTCACTGGCGGGTTGTATGTTGACTAGATCGGCAATCTTTTGCGGATCATTAAGTAAAGTGTCACGGAACTGACGCAACGAAGCGGGCTGCTGCCGCGATGTCGCCCTTGTATTTCTGCGCTGCGATGCAGGTTGTGACGCCAGCTCCAAAGATTCTTTTGGCAGCTTGAGGGTTTCATAACGACCGCCACGTTGAATGACAATTCTGTCGGCATGAATTTCCTTCAACTCGACATTTCCCGGTAGCTTATCACCCACCCCGTAGAAGTCTTCCTCGCCTGACGGATCGGCAACAATTGCCCTTGCCTCATCCTGATCAGGTGAGGCAATCAAACCTCTCAGAGTCAGTTTTAAATTTGTCTCCGGCAAATCAACCGGCGGCGGCGCGACTACCTGCGTGGTCATTTCACCAAACAGATGCCAGTCCGGCAGTTGTTGTACCCGGCTGTTATTTACACCATGCATCACTGTTTTGTCCAGCTTAGCCGCCACCGGCTGCAAAGCCGCCGGCTCAACTGATGGCAGCAGACGCCAACTTAGTTGCGCCAAGCTATAAGCCAACAGTAATATCAGCAACACATGCACCAGCGCCCGCAGGCGTGATCCCGGTTGCTGGCACAGCATTAGTAGATGTTTTCCCGATGTTGCGACCATTAACCAACCAAACCCTCAAAACCACGTTGAATCAGGCTATTGCCGCAACCTGGCCTAGCCAATTTTACTCTACTTTCAGATTTACTTATAGACACTAGCCAATCAATCAAGTTCCAAACCTAAGTTGTGTGTTTTAAAAACCACAATTAAGGACTATTGATTTCCCCTAA
>JAJRWO010000268.1 GCA_024276775.1 Gammaproteobacteria bacterium
ATGATCAAAATATTGACCTTGCTGATGGCATGGTCAGTGGCGCATCATTTGTTTGCCGGGATACGTTTTTTGCTGCTTGATGTAGACGTTGGGATCGATTTGAAAACTGCCCGTACTAGTGCCATGGTGGTAAACATATTGGGCGTGACTGGCGTATTAGTCGCAATGGTCATCATTCTGTGAGCTGGCGTATGAGTGGTTTAAAAGCCTGGTTGTTGCAACGTATTAGTGCGGTTTATCTGGCGGGCTTTCTGGTTTATTTTCTTGGTGTGCTGCTGGTTTGTGCGCCACTGTCATATGCAGATTGGTCCAACTGGATGTCATCCACCACGATGGCGCTGGCAACGACGCTATTTTTTATTGCCTTACTGTCTCATGCCTGGGTGGGTATCCGTGATGTCTTGCTTGATTATGTACAACCTTTTGCCTTACGTCTGACGATGTTGATATTGCTGGCGGTTGGTTTGCTGGTAATGGCCTTGTGGGTGGTACGAATTTTATTAACGGGAGCGGCAGCTTAGTGAGTAGTTCAATTCCAGTCCGCAGGTTTGACGCATTGGTGATCGGCGCTGGCGGCGGTGGTTTGCGGGCGGCCCTGCAATTGGCGCAAGCCGATGCCCATGTGGCGGTTGTGTCGAAAGTTTTTCCAACTCGCTCCCATACTGTGGCAGCCCAGGGAGGAATGAATGCCGCCCTGGGCAATGTCTTGCCGGATAACTGGCACTGGCACATGTTCGATACCATCAAGGGCAGCGATTATCTGGCCGATCAGGATGCCGTGGAATATATGTGTCGTGCTGCACCACGTTTAGTGATCGAGCTGGAACATGCCGGTGTGCCTTTTTCACGCTTGGACAGTGGTAAGATTTATCAGCGCCCTTTCGGTGGTCAGAGCCAGAACTTCGGTGGTGACCAAGCTGCCCGTACCTGTGCCGCAGCGGATCGTACTGGCCATGCGATTTTACATTCACTGTATCAGCAGAACATTCATGCTAAGACCCATTTCTTTGATGAATATCTGGCACTGGATCTGATCTATGATGACGATAGCACTATCCTGGGTGCCGTTGTGATGGAAATAGAAACTGGCGAGATCATGGTGATTGAGGCCAAGGCAACGTTGCTGGCCACCGGTGGTGCAGGGCAGATCTTTCGTACCAACACCAATGCCCACATCAATACCGGCGATGGTATGGGCATGGCCTTACGGGCTGGCATTCCACTGCAGGACATGGAGTTTTTCCAGTTTCATCCTACGGGTATTGCCGGTAAAGGCATGTTGATTACTGAAGGTGCGCGTGGTGAGGGGGGATATTTATTGAATAAAGACGGTGAGCGTTTTATGGAGCGTTATGCCCCGAACGCAAAAGATCTTGCCAGTCGTGACGTGGTCAGTCGTTCCATTTATACCGAAATAAAAGAGGGTCGTGGCTGTGGTCCGAATGCGGATCATGTCATGCTTAAGCTTGACCACCTGGGCACGGATGTGATTCAGAAGCGTTTGCCCGGTATTCGTTCTACTATTCAAACCTTTTTGCATATTGATCCAGCCAGTGAAGCCATTCCCGTTTATCCCACGGCGCATTACACCATGGGCGGCATTCCTACCAATCGCCATGGGCAGGTGGTGGCACCGCTGGGGCAAACAGCAGAAGAGACCGTACAGGGTTTATATGCCGTGGGTGAGTGTGCTTGTGTCTCGGTACACGGTGCCAACCGTCTCGGTGGTAACTCGTTGCTGGATATTGTCGTTTTTGGTCGTGCAGCGGGCAATCACATTATTGAATACCTCAAAGAAAACCGTTACCACCGGCCAATGGCCGGTGACAGCATCGACAAGGCGATGGCGCGTCTAAGTCGTTGGGATCAAAAAGGCGAAGGCGAGTCGGTCAGGCAGCTCAAGGACGAGTTGAAAAAAACCATGGAGGATTTTTGTGGTGTGTTCCGTACAGATAAAATTTTGGCCGAGGGGGTAAATAAGATGATTGCCCTGGAAGCGCGCTTGAAGGATGCTCGCTTGCAAGATCACAGCAAGATTTTCAATATTGCGCGGATTGAAGCACTGGAGCTGGAAAATCTGATGGACATTGCCTTGGCAACGGTTTGTTCGGCCCATGCCCGCAAAGAGAGTCGCGGTGCCCATTCACGTATTGATTATCCCGACCGCGATGATGAGCGTTGGCTCAAACATAGCCTATTTTTCAAACAAGGGCGCACGCTGGATTACAAACCGGTGCGTATGAAACCTTTGACTGTTGATTCATTCCCGCCCAAGGCACGAGTTTACTAGAGAGAATCAGAATGAATTTTTCTGTTTACCGCTACAACCCTGAAACCGGTGATCAGCCTTATATGCAGGCGTATGAGATTAAGGTGAATGCGAGCATGATGCTGCGCGATGCCTTGCTGGAAATTAAGCGTCAGGACGAAAGTTTTACCTTCAGGCACTCGTGCGGTGAAGGTGTATGTGGTTCGGATGGTGTCAATATCAACGGAACTAACGGCCTGGCTTGCATTACACCTATTTCGGTACTTAAAGAGCCGGTTGAAGTTCGCCCCTTTCCTGGGCGTCCGGTGATCCGTGACTTGGTGGTGGATATGAGCCAATTTTACCATCAGTATCGCTCGGTCAAACCTTATCTGACTGTGCATGATCCTGAACCGGAAGAAGAGTACCGCCAGTCCCCCGAAGAGCGTGAAAAACTCGATGGCCTGTATGAATGTATTTTGTGTGGTTGTTGCTCAACGGCTTGTCCATCATTCTGGTGGAATCCGGACAAGTTTCGTGGCCCGGCTGCCTTGCTACAATCTTATCGTTTTATTGCTGATAGTCGTGACCAAGCCACTGCTCAGCGACTGGAAGAACTGGAAGGGCCTTACCGCCTGTTTCGTTGTCATAGCATTATGAACTGCACCAATGTTTGCCCCAAAGGTCTAAACCCCACCCAGGCGATTGGTGAGATTAAAAAAATCATGCTCAAAAACAATACCTGA
>JAJRWO010000269.1 GCA_024276775.1 Gammaproteobacteria bacterium
TACCGACCCCGCCAACCCGGATTCGGATGGCGATGGCTTGCTGGATGGCGATGAAGTATCGAGAGGAACCGATCCGCTTGACACTGATAGCGATGATGATGGTATCAATGACAAAACCGAAGTGGATAATGGCACGGACCCGCTAAACCCGGATATCACCGCACCCACTGTTTCATCGACGTCACCCGCTGATGGAGCAACCGACATACCGGAAAATCAGTCTGTCAGCGTTGTCTTTAGCGAAGCACTGATGCCGAAATCGGTTATACCGGGTTCCTTGCAGATTCTTCAGGGCGGAGCGGCCCCCGTAGCGGGCACGCTCAAACTGATTTCCAATAACACGGAATTGCTGTTCACGCCGGATGCGTTAATGGCAGATTACACGCCACACACCATCCGTGTATCGGGTGTCCGGGATGTGGCGGGCAATCCGATAGCCAGCCCGTTCGAGGCTACGTTTGAAACCGGTAACCTGATCGATACGGTGCGTCCGACGGTGGCGGATATCAATCCCGTCAACAATGCGGGCAATGTGCCTGTGAATGCGCTGGTGACGATACAGATGAGTGAGCCGGTTGATCCGACTACAGTCACGGGTGATAGCTTCTATCTCATCGATAACACGCGCAATGTCCGGATTGAGGGCGTGATTTCTGTCAGTGAGGATAAAACCGCACTGACCTTTGTTCCCAACACGGTCTTCCTGGTCGGCCGGCAGCATCGAGTGGTCTTGACATCGGCCATCAAAGATTTGTTTGGAAATACCTTGTCCACGGTCAATCGTTACTTTACAACGGCCTTTGAACCGGATGGCACGGCACCTCAGGTGGTTACTACGACTGTTTCTGATGGCCTTATGGGCGTGCCCACCAATGCACGCTTCTCGGTACGTTTCTCGGAAGTGATTAACGCGCTTTATATCAGTGACATCAAATTGTTAACGGCTGCGAATGAGGAAGTTGCCACGACGCGTGTTATCAGTACTGACCGGCGTTTGGTGACGTTGACACCTCAGGCACCTTTGATTGCAAATACTGACTACGCCTTTGTGATTGACAGTGTTCGTGATTTGACCGGTAACTTCTTGCCGAATCGGGAATCTCGTCGCTTTACAACATCCGATATGGCTGATACGCAAAGGGGTAACATTACCCGCTGGAGTATTCCGAACAACAATACCCAGGGTGTGGCCTTGAATGCGGTATTGGAAGTGGAGCTGAGTGAGCGGATTGATCCGACGACAGTGAATGGCAGTTCATTCTATCTCTATGATGAGACGGGGAGGCGCAATGTGTCGGGTGGCTGGAGCTTAAGCACGGATGGCAAAACCCTGCGGTTTGAGCCGGATGCCTTATTAGAAAGCAATCGCAGCTATCGGCTATATGTGAGTTTTGGTGTACTTCTGATGGATCTCTCGGGCAACCGAGTGGCTTATTATGACAGCCGCGGATTCACTACGGGTGACAGGATCGATGCAGTGGCGCCCGAAGTTGCCCAGACCAGCTTCGTTGATGGTGCCACCGGCATACCGGTCAATGGCCAGATTGTCTTCAGGCTCGATGAACGGCTGGGCGGACAGTGTTCGCTCTCATCCGGCGTCACTCTGAGTTCAAGCGTGGGCGATGAAGTGATTGGGGTCAGTCTTGGGGATGACCGTCAGACACTCACGATCACCCCGGTGGACAATCTGCAAACACAGACCGACTACACCGTGATTTTGGCCGGGCTGTGTGACTACGCAGGCAACCTCATTGCGCCAGTGAACTTGAGCTTCACCACCTCTGCTGAGGCGTCAGCGGATACCACGAGGCCGTCCTTAATCAGCATCAGCCCGGGCAATAACAGCACGGATGTAGACGTGGATACCCCCGTCGTCATGACCTTCAGCGAGCCAGTGGACTTGCGTGCAGCGCCACCCGTGGTGGGCGCAGGCGTCACCGTGGCAGGTACTTACAGCGTCAGTGGTAACACCGTCACCTTCACACCATCGGTGAGTTTGGTGGGCAATACACGTTATACCGCTCAGATAAGTAACAATGTCAGTGATCTGGCCGGGAACATGGCTGGATATAACTATCGGTTCTTTACCACGCTCCAATAGGCAAAGTGATGAAAAAATCCATTTCAGTAATCCTGGGTGTATCTCTCATTGGTGTTGGCGGATATTTTTATTTTCTCACTGAACCATCAGTTGTTGAAACAGCTTTGATAGATGAAGTTTATTTGGAGCCTGATCGAGAGCAAAAGGGTGAGGTGGGTTGGAAAATTCCTGAACCCGATGAAGTCTTTCCTGAGGGAGGTATGTCTGAACAGAGTCAATCAAATCAAGAAATATCACCTGTTGAACTTCAAAAAGTTACCGAAGCGGCGACAGTGCTTCGAGAAGAGCTTGACAGTCTGATTGTTGAGTTTGACGCTAATCTTTATGATGTTCAAACAAGGAAAGAGATGAAACAGAAGATTGATGCTAAATTGCTCGAATATAACGAGATGGTGTTGCCTGTTGCAATGAATGCAATGAAGTACAGCGCTCAAAAAACAGACTGATTGCCAGTTCGGATCGGGCATTGGGCTGCGCTCGGTATAAAAATAAGGAATATCTGTAGTGGTAAGAATAGCTAAAACGGTAGGTCTGTTAATAATAACAGTGGTGGTGGCTTATTCGCCAGTATCTATGTCTGCTGAGAGTTGGGTGGCAGATGAAATATTACAACAACTTTCTGAGCTACGGCGTGATTACAGCGATTTGAAAAAACAGGTCGAAGGGCTAAGCTCGACGGTTTCGCAATTACAGGCCAGTGCTGGGGGTATACAAAAAAATAAAAACAAAATTTCTTTGGGCGAAGAACCATCGATGGGTGATGTGAATGCTCAAATTGTTATGGTGGAATTTACTGATTACCAGTGTTCTTTTTGTAGACGTCACAGTCAAAAAACGTTGCCGCAGCTAAAAGAAACTTATATTGATACTGGAAAATTGCGTTATGTCATAAAAGACTTTCCTTTGGGCTTTCATAGTCAAGCGCCGCTTGCTGCTGTTGCTGCTAATTGTGCGTGGGAACAAGGGGAATACTGGAAGATGCATGACTTGCTATTTTCATCGGGTGTTCGTCTAAGTCGGGAAACATACGTAAGCCTTGCTGATAAAATGACCCTGGACCTACCAGCGTTTGAACTGTGCTTGAATGACCCAAAGAAGGCGAAGGAGGTTGATGAAGATTTTGCCTTTGGTTCAAGCATCGGTGTTCAGGGAACACCCGCATTTTTTATCGGAAAGCTGGATAATGGCAGTATTGTTAATGGAAGACTGATTAGAGGAGCGCAATCATTCAAGAAATTCTCGATTATAATCGACACGCTCCTTGCTGCCAACTAAATGTGTTCCATTCGAGGTTTTAAAATTATTATACGAATTCAGGAATGAACAAAAAAGAGAATGAATGGGAAGCGCATTTATCGAGCTGTAAAACCAGCGGCTTGTCTCAAACAAAATACTGCAAAGGACAAGGCATAAGCGAAGCCAAATTCTATTACTGGAAAAAATGCTTAGGACATGTGCAGAAAAAGCTAAAACTAAAATCCGAAACGACTCGGCAATAATTCGATTTTATTCCCGTCCAAGTGTGACAATCTCATCAAGGTTTCACTGCTGGTTTAATCGCAAAGGCTGCAAGCGATGGCCATGATATTGGTGCGTTTGAATTTTATGGCTAACGGATTCATTTGAGTTGGCAGCCTAGTCCGGGACATTCGCTTGCTTTGATGTATAATCGACGGTCTTTTGGGTTTTAGGTCGAAGTGGTGCGTCTTTTCTCATGCTTAATATTGCCAATTTAGAATGTGTTCGCGGAGACAGGCA
>JAJRWO010000270.1 GCA_024276775.1 Gammaproteobacteria bacterium
GAAATAATCCGTGTGGTGCAGATAGACCCTGGGCCAATGCCGACTTTAACCGCATCCGCACCGGCATCAACCAAGGCTCTGGCCGCCGCCGCTGTGGCGATATTGCCGCCGATTACCTGTAGCTGAGGAAAGTTCTTTTTCACCCAGGCAACGCGATCAATGACACCTTGTGAATGGCCATGAGCAGTATCCACCACCAGCACATCAACACCCGCCGCAACCAGTGCTGCAACACGTTTTTCCGTGTCACCACCCGTACCAACAGCGGCACCAACACGCAAACGTTCTTGATCGTCCTTACAGGCATTGGGTTTATCTTTGGCTTTTTGAATATCTTTGACCGTAATCAGTCCACATAGATGAAACTCATCATTCACCACCAGAATTTTTTCGATACGGTGTTGGTGCAGCAACCCCAGAACCTCTTCGCGAGAAGCGCCTTCTTTGACGGTCACCAAAGCCCCTTTAGGCGTCATAACAGTGGCAACAGATTCGTCATAACGGGTTTCAAAGCGCAAATCGCGATTGGTCACAATACCCACCAGTTCCTTACCATCAACAACCGGTACACCGGAAAAATTCTTGACCCGTGTTAGCTCCATCACATCGCGGATGCTGGTGTCTGGGGAAACCGTTACCGGATCCTTGATCACGCCACTTTCATATTTTTTAACAACACGAACCTCGTCCGCCTGTTCATGAACCGACATGTTTTTATGAATAATCCCAATCCCGCCCTCTTGCGCCAGGGCAATCGCCAGGCGGGACTCAGTCACCGTGTCCATGGCCGCCGACACCAACGGTATATTCAGCCTGATTTCACGTGTTAGCTGGGTGGAAAGATCCACTTCTTTGGGCAGCACAGTGGAGTGCGCTGGCACCAACAAAACATCATCAAACGTCAAGGCTTCTTCTATGATGCGCATGGCTTTAGTCCCGTCACAAAGTTTAACAAACTGTTGAAATCCTACCCAAGCGGCACTAAAATTAGCCAAAAAATGCTCATCTATGCCAATAAACCGCGCTTTTTCGACCCATTTTCCTCACCGAGAACACAAATTTTAGCGTCCAATACTCCTCCGAACAAATTTCAACAGCCTGCCAAAGGTAAAAGCGCCGAATTATACGTTGTTTGACTACCTGCGGTAAAGCCGAGGCGTTGGCAATACTTATTTTATCTAACAACTTTTCATCAAAAAACGTTCGAGATACCGACAAATCACAGTCCAAAATATCGTTCCAAAATCATCCTTCTAATTTGTGTTTACTGGTTATTTTTACCCCGCCGCACCAGCTATAGGTCAAATATTACCGCCCAAAAAAACACATATGAAACAGTCTATTTCATTGTTTTTTACAATATTTTACAAAAAACAATAATCCTGAAAATTTTGATTACTTTACGACGTGCTTCTTTCGTCAAGCATTGGGACACGGTTCAAAGAAATATTTTTTTAATTATATTTCAACAGGTTAATAACTTCAGCGCTAGCGAACGGGGGGGTTAATAAGAATCACCTGAAATCCTCCCTCTCATGGCAATGCTTTTCAAATGCGGTAAACAACCTCCCAAGGGTTAGCACAACCTTAAGAATCCCCTCACTAGTGCAGATACAGCTATTACCGGCAAACCAAAGAAAAGGAAATTCAAATGAAACACACAACCACAATACTCCCGCTGATCTTCCTTGCCCTTAGTCAGGTTCACACAGCGGCAGCAAATGAAGCTATGGAATTGTATATTTTTGCTGAAGAAGAAATCGAAATATTCGATGCCGAGGGCAATCGCAGCCTGAAACGAGTATCAGCCGACAATATCATTCCTGGTGACACGGTGGTCTATAGCACCCGTTACCAAAATAACGGCAAACAGCCCGCTGATAACGTCGTCATCACCAATATCATCCCTGAAGAAGTCACCTATCTTCCGGGCAGCGCCACAGGCAGTAAAACCATCACCTATTCCGTCGATGGCGGCAAACACTTCGACCAGGCAGAAAACCTCCGCACCTTTGAAAACAAAGAAAGCCGCCCAGCCAGCCACAAGGATTACACCCATATCCGCTGGTTATTGCCGCGCGTCGACAGCGGTGCCACCGGCAGCGTCAGCTTTTTAAGCAACGTTAACGAGGGTTAGACATGCCATCCATTCAAGCCAATATTTTCGGCAGCGCCCAGGGGGCGTTTGTTCACATCAAGATCCTGACTTTAATACGAGAATCACCACGACAAAGCGCGAGGAAAAAGAACACCCGTAAAAACCAAAACAAATGCCCAAAGTGGGCAGACAACACAGGAGCATTGAAATGAAAACTCGAATATTCATGACGAGGTTCGCCACTGCCTGCACCGTTGCCTTGCTGATCGCGGCAATACCACAAGCAGCTTTTGCTGTTGCTTCCGGCATCACTGTCAGCAACACGGCAACGGTGGATTATGAGGTCGGTTCAGTTGCACAGCCACAAAGCAGTGCGACCGTTAATTTTGTCACCGACAAAAAGGTTGATGTCATGGTGGAGAACCTCGACGGCGCAGCCATCACGGTGGCTCCCGGCCAGACAACCGTGGTCTTGAAATTCCGCATTACCAACCAAGGGAATGACACACAAGATATACGGCTAACAGCCACCGCCCTTGCTGGCGGTGCAGCCGAATATGGCGGCAACGACAATTTTGATGCCACGGCATTTGAGGTCTATCTTGACGCCAATGCCAATGAGGACTGGGATGGTACCGGAACGGAAACAAATGTCACTGCAGATGCCTATGTCGATGAGCTGCCCGCCGCAGGCACCAGGGTTGTGTTCCTGGTGGGCAACATCCCTGCCTCACAGGCAGATGCTTCTATCGCCTCTTATTTCCTGGAAGCCCAGGTCGGCATAGGCGGTACTGCGTCATCCAAGGGGGCTGCCGAAGCGGCAACCGGTGACGGTGTCGCTGATACAGAAGGCAGCGTTGATATCGTCTTTGCCGACAGCAGTGGTGACAACGGTGATACCGCTCGTGATGGCAAACACACACTGCAAGGCGAATGGCGTGTTGCCGGAGCCACATTGACGGTGACCAAATCATCCGTGGTCATCAGCGATGGCATCAGTACGTCAAACTTTAAACGCATTCCAGGCGCGGTGGTTGAGTATCGTATCGATATTGATAACACGGGTGGTTCGGATGCCACCAACGTCACGATTGCCGATGACCTGACAGGTGAATTGGCCAACATCACTTTTGCGGTCGATCAATACAATACTGGCACCGATGAAATTGAGATCACAGCTGATCTTGATAATTCACCGAGCATTACAACCTACAGCCAGGAAAACGATGCTGACACAGGTGACTACGGCGCTACCACTGCAAATACGGTCACTGTCACCGGGCTGACGGTCGCTGCGGGCACCAAAACCCGTGTCGCCTTCAGGGTAATTATCAACTAACCATGACGGCCCGTTTGTTATGCGCATTACAGATTTTCAATCCTGGCTGCTATACCAGCCTGAAGATCTGCATGCGCCTGCAAACACTATTGTTACTGCTTTGCCTGGCCAGCATCACTTTGTGGTCAGGCCTTGCTTTTGCCGTGCCAGCAGGCACCATCATTAGCAATACGGCGACAGTTGATTACAACGTTACCACTGCGTATTACAATCTGACATCCAACACAAACGAGTTCTTTGTTGAATCACGCTTTCCACCCAACACGTCGGATTTAACCGTCAGCGGACTTGAAACCACCAATTTCTATCCAGGGACCAGCGGCAGCTTTACCATCGTTATAAACAATATTGGCAATAATGATTTGAACAATGGTGTTCTTACCATCAGCACGCCACTCAATACAGAATTAATCATAACCGGCCTTGTTGCCACCCTCATCAAGGAAACATCGACTGACAGCATGACAACACGGCAATACGCTATTCATGACATTCCAATGTCAAATAAGCTGAGCTTTCAGGCAAAGATAACATTAGCCATTGATGCCTCACCAGAAAATAACAAACTGACTGTTAGCCATACCGCCAACAATCAAAACATAAATCAAAAAGAAATCAGCCTTAACATCAGCCCCCGCAGTGAAGCAAAGCTTCTGATTATGCAGCACATGCCCGATGATGAAGACGCTAGTCCTTTATCTATCCAGCAGCCCAGCTATAAAAATAGTGATGGCGAATTTTTCGTTTTACCTGTTCCAATGTTTGCGGGTTCAACCACTATCCAGGTAACCGATGCACCGATTCAATTAAAACAAGCAGACAATTTTAATTATAAGCAGATTATCTACATCAGCGTTGAAGACCTCGATCAAAACATGGATCAAATCAATCCTGAATTCATAGAGGTATCCGTATCGATCGAGGAACATGACGAAGTCGAAACCATTCGCCTGGTGGAAAACGGCGACAACAGTGGCGTTTTCACCGGTTATTTTGTGCTGGAACGCAAAACGACGGTCAACAATGATGGTTTATTGCAAGTACGCCCAAATACCAAGGTTGATTTTGGTTATATAGATCCATTTGAGAGCGACAGCAACGCCATAGAGAAGTTTGTATTGGTCGATCCCTTTGGCACTGTATTTGACAGTGCAACCGGCGAATATCTCAATGGCTATATTGTGCATATGATAGATGCCGACACAGGTCTGCATGCCACCGTTTATGGTGACGATGGCATCAGTATCCACCCAAACCCTATTATTACAGGCACCACCGCCACTGACAGCAATGGTGTCGTCTATGAATTCAGCGATGGTGCTTATCGCTTTCCCCTTGCAGCGGCCGGCAACTATAAAATAGTCGTTGTACCACCGGAAAATGCACTTTACCGTTGGCCATCAAGCCAAGCTTCTGACCTGATTTATCAACTGCCCAATGGTCCATTCAAAATCACACTCGGTTCGCGGGGTGAAATTTTCCCATTGTTACCTGGCCCACCGTTGCATATTGATATTCCGGTTGATGGCCTTGAAACGCAATTGTATATTCAACGCAGTGCCAACAAAGACAACGTTGGCCCCGGTGACTTCATTCAATACAAAGTAAGCCTGGAAAATATTGCCAATATTGAAATCAACGATATCATTCTTAGCGACACCTTGCCGTATGGTTTTCGTTTTTTAACTCACTCACTGCGAATCAATCAATCGCCCTCTGCCACCGCAGAAATATCTAAAGATGGTAAACAAATCAACTTCAATCTAGGCAGCATGGAAAGTGGTGGCATTCATACCATTGAATATGTTGTCGCCGTGGGTGCTGTCGCAAAACGTACAACCACTAGTCATAGTCACGCCATTGCCAACGCGGGTGCAGCTAACTCAAACACCGCCGAGCACGAAGTAAAAATTCTCGATGAATTGATGCAAAATCGCGCCCTGTTAATGGGGCAAGTCATCATTAATTCCAGAGAAAATGAAACACAGAATGGACCACGCCAAGGCCTTGCTGGCGTTCGCATTTACATGGAAGATGGCCGTTATGCCATTACCGATAAACGTGGTATGTATTATTTTGAGGATGTACTGCCTGGGAGTCATGTTATTCAACTCGACCTGGAGACCGTGCCAGAACAGTATAAAGTCATACTTAATGAAAACAACAATCGCTCTGCTGGCCGAGCCTGGTCACAATTTATTGATGTTCAGGGTGGCACCCTTTGGCGCACAGATTTTCACGTTACTAACAAGCCTATACCTGAAGGTTATGCATCAATTCAAATAGACAGCTTGACACAGCTAGCAAATAGCTACATTCCTTATCGGATCGAAATTAGTGGCAATACAGTTAACACAGACAACATTCGTATCAACGTGTTAATGCCCGAAAACAGCACCTACATATCAGGCAGTAGCATGCTTGATGGAGAAATAATTAACGACCCAAGTATCAGTGACAACATGTTGACCTTCCGTCCCAGTGGTTTTGGCCAAAAAAACTGGCATAAAACACTGCAATTTTTTATCCTTCCAGCAGAGACTGACAATCCAAAAGAGATCGCTACCAAGGCATTCATGCTCTTTGATACAGAAGCAAAACGTAATCAGCGCACCCCCACTGCTGAACATCTATTAATGCATCCTTTTGAGTTTAATAATGAAATCACTGATAAAAATAACATTATTTCAGAAGAATTTATTTTCAACCCAAGCTATAAGTCGGGAAAAATAAACCTCAATATTGAAGACCAACGGGCCTTAAGTATTTTTTTAAATAAACTTTCATTTCTAAAAAATGTTCGAATTCTTGTCACTGGTCACACCGACAACAGAGAAACCAAAAACAAAATACAGCTTTCAAAACAACGCGCCAAAATAATTGCCCAGCAGATTCAGAAAATACTGCAACTGCCGCCGGAAGCCATTCGCATAGAAGGGCTGGGTGCAACCCAATCTTTAACAAATAACACGACCGAAAAAGAACGTATGAACAACCGTCGTGTTCATATTTTTATATATGAAGCAAGCCAAAAGATTAAATCCCGCCCACCGTTCAATGCCCAAAAAGGCAATATTCAGAGAACCATCACCAAAGGTAAAGACCCTGCCAAACAGACTAAAGCCTTAACTGATGACCCTGAAGTCAGGCAAAAACCCAGCATTACCTATGATGCGATTTGGTTACAAGGCAAAGACGCCGGCATAGAATGGTTGCTGCCAAAGGCGAATAGTCTGCCAAGACAGACCAGTACAAACATCATCATCAAACACCATAAAGAGCACAAAATTGATATCAAATTAAATCGAAAATTCGTGCAACGGGCCAATTATGATGGCATGCATACAAACAAAAATGGTGCCGGCCTAAGTATATGGAAAGGCGTTGACTTGCGGATAGGCAGCAACATTCTTGACGCTACCATTACAGACAGCTTAGGTAACATTATCGAACACATTACACGCCAGATTCATGTCTCCGGTGCTGCCTTCACTGCGCAACTGATAAAAGAAAAATCCAGCCTCATTGCCGATGGCCGCAACCCACTCATCGTTGCCATCAGGGTCATGGATAAAGCTGGCCA
>JAJRWO010000271.1 GCA_024276775.1 Gammaproteobacteria bacterium
GTGCCAAGGAGCCGCCAATCAGACCGACGCCAATAATGGTGAGTTGTTGAATCATTGCCGGATAAACCTAAAGACTGCGACCGATGACCTGAGCAATACCTCGTAATTCGCCCATCAGCGTATTGAGTTGTTCAGGGTTTAATGCCTGATCCGCATCACACCACGCTTCGTCTGGACGCGGATGAACCTCAATCAATAGACCATCGGCACCCGCCGCGATTGCAGCGCGTGACAGATCAGGCACCATCCATGCCTTGCCACCGGCGTGACTTGGATCAACGATGACAGGTAAATGGGTCTCACGTTTGAGCACTGGAATAGCGGTAACATCGAGCATGTTGCGATAAGCCGTTTCGAATGAACGCACGCCACGCTCGCAGAAAATAATATTGTGATTGCCGTTAGCGGCAATGTACTCTGCTGCCATCAACCATTCAGAAATAGTGGCCGACATACCGCGCTTGAGTATCACTGGCGTCTGTACTTTGCCCACCTCTTTCAATAAGTCAAAATTTTGCATATTACGGGTGCCAATCTGGATCACATCAACATTGTGCTCAAGAAAGGTATCGAGCATGCGTACATCCATCAGTTCTGTCACGATGGGCAAGTTATGGGTTTTAGCTGCCGTCTGAAACATCTCCAAGCCATCAACACCCACCCCCTGAAAGGCATAAGGACTGGAGCGCGGTTTAAATGCACCGCCGCGCATCATACTGCAACCCGCAGTGGCAACGGCCGTGGCCGACTGCTCCATTTGCTCGGCCGTCTCAACTGAACATGGGCCAGCAATGACCTGTATCTCTTGACCACCAACCTTGATCCCGGCAACATCGATAATGGTATTTTCATGATGCGAATCGCGCGAAACAATTTTATAAGGTTTCATCACACGAACAACATTTTCAACACAAGGCAATGCCTCAAGCACCTCTTTATCCACCTTGTTTTCATCACCAATGGCACCAATAACGATACGCTGAATACCTTTGGAAACATGCGGTTCAAGCCCCATGTCACGGATCTTTTGTTCAACAGCACAGATATCTGCATCTGCCGCATCAACTCTGAGAATAATAATCATGAAAAAAGTCCCTTTTATAAACGCTGTATGTTGCTATAAAACCGCAATTGGATAGGAGCCCAACACCTTCAAGGCCGAAGATTCTTGTGCCAATGTTTGCAATGCAGTTGCTACCTTGACTTCCTCTTTATGGCCTTCTATATCAATAAAAAACACGTACTCCCACATTGTTCGTCTTGACGGACGTGACTCGATGCGCGTCATGGAAATCTGTGCCTCTGATAACGGCTTAAGCAAACGATTAAGACCACCGGGACGATTAGACGTTGACAATAACAAGGAGGTTTTATCCTGACCACTGACCGGCGGTGACTGACGTCCAACAATCAAAAAACGAGTGGTATTGTCCGGTTCATCCTCAATTGTATTCTCGATGACGGATAGGCCATATAGCTCAGCAGCCGTGCAAGATGCAATCGCAGCTGTTCCCACTTCTTCAGCCGCTATCTTGGCTGCTTTGGCATTACTGCTAACCGACACAGTAGCGACACCTTTCATATTCTCATCCAGCCATTCACGACACTGAGCCAGGGCTTGTTGATGGGCATAGACAGTCTTTATTTTTTCCAAGTCTGTATCTTTACACAGCAAACAATGATGAATCCGCAATTCCACCTCACCGCTAATTTGCAGTGGCGAATTGAAAAACATATCCAGGGTATGATTAACAACACCTTCAGTGGAGTTTTCTATGGGCACCACGCCGTAATGAGATAGGCCAGACTCCACATCACGAAACACCTCGTCTATCGTTGCGTGTGCGACTGTCTTCACTGAATGACCGAAGTGCTTGAGTGCAGCATCATGAGTATAGGTGCCTTCAGGCCCCAAAAAAGCAATTTGCATTGGTTGTTCCAGCGCCAGGCAAGCTGACATGACTTCACGAAACAAGCGCGCCATCTCTTCACCCGAGAGCGGTCCCTGATTACGCTCAATAACTTTGCGCAGAACCTGGGCCTCACGTTCTGGACGATAAAAATCAGCCTCACCATCGCCCGAGGCAATTTTAATGTCTGCCACCGCTTGGGCACACCTTGCCCGCTCATTGATCAGGTTCTGGATTTTTTCATCAAGCGCATCAATACGCTCACGCACCTGGGGCAGGTTAGTCAATTTTTCACTCATCAGAAATCACAAAACTCTCACAGACAAAACGCCATCAATGGCCTTAATGTGTCAGCCACAACATCAGTAGCTGCCTCAATATCAGTCAGTGTTGGCATTCTGTGCATGATATATTGCCCCGACACTAGCCGTAACGTGCCTCAAAGTCAGCCATCAGCTCAATCAATGCATCAACACCAGCCTCGGGCATGGCATTATAAATACTGGCACGCATACCACCAACAGAACGGTGTCCCTTTAAGGTCATTAACCCGCGCTCAGATGCTTCTTCCAGAAACGCAGCATCCAGGGCAGCATCCGCCAAGGTAAACGGCACATTCATCCACGAACGACTTTCCCTTGTTACCGGGTTGGCATAAAAATCCGAGTGATCAATCGCCGCATACAACTTCGCAGCTTTACGTTGATTGATCTCAGCCATGGCCACAAGGCCACCTTTATTTTTTAGGTGAGCAAAGGCAAGACCGGCCATATACCAAGCATAGGCTGGTGGCGTGTTGTACATGGAATCACTTTGCACATGCGTAGCATAATCAGACATGGTCGGCGTTCCGGCAATGGTTTGCCCAACCAAGTCGTCACGAATGATAACTACGGTCAAACCGGCCGGGGCAATATTTTTTTGCGCGCCAGCATAGATCAGACCAAACTTTGAAACATCAATCGGACGCGACAAGATGGTCGATGACATATCGGCCACCAACGGTACATCAGCGCTCTCGGGGATGTAAGGAAACTCGACCCCGCCGATGGTTTCATTTGGAACATAATGCAAGTAGGCTGCATCCGCGTTCAGTTGCAACCCGGACTGTACTGGCGTCGTAGAGAACCCTGATTTTTCAGTGCTCGCCACCACATTAACCTGACAATAACGCCGAGCCTCGGCAATCGCCTTTTTAGACCAGGCACCGGTATTGATGTAATCCGCTCCGGCTTTACCGCGCAACAAATTCATTGGCACCATGGCAAACTGACTGCTGGCGCCACCTTGCAAAAACAACACCTTATAGTTCGTCGGAATAGCCATCAACTCACGTAAATCCGCTTCTGCCTGCGCGGCAATGGATATAAACGCCTTACCACGGTGACTCATTTCCATCACCGACATGCCACTGCCTTGCCAGTCAAGCATTTCTGCCCGCGCCTGTTGCAAAACTGTTTCAGACAACATTCCTGGGCCGGGGCTGAAATTATATACTCTAGTCATTATCTGCTTCGTTACCGAGGTCTTCATCAACATCAACATCAACATCGGTATCAGTATCTACATCAACTATTTTTTCAACCCCAATCAAACTTTCGCCTTTTGACAGTTTGATCAGACGCACACCTTGGGTGTTACGGCTGACACAAGAAATCTCAGCCACCCGGGTGCGAACCAAAGTACCGTTGTCACTAATCAGCATAATTTCATTATCGCTGCTAACCTGTACTGCCCCCACGACAGCGCCATTACGCTCATTGGCCTGAATGGAAATAACCCCCTGACCACCGCGACCATGGATCGGATAATCCTCAATTGCTGTGCGTTTGCCGTAACCCTTTTCAGTTACGGTTAAGACATCACCATCATTGATATTGATTAAGGAGATAACCTGTTGTTCCGCACCCAGCTTAACCCCTTTCACGCCTCGGGCAACACGCCCCATTGAACGGACATTTTTTTCATTAAAACGGATGGCTTTACCCGCACTGGTCAATAACATGACATCGTTATCGCCATTCGTGATGTCAACCCCCACTAGGCAATCATCACCCAACAAATCAAGGGCAATAATGCCATTGGCCCGCGGCCGTGAAAACTCCTTCAACGGTGTCTTTTTGACAATGCCATTGCTGGTGGCCATAAAAACAAACTTATCTTCCTCATATTCACGTACCGGCAGCACAGCGTTGATACGTTCACCCTCTTCCAGTGGCAACAGATTAACGATAGGTTTGCCGCGAGCGGTACGACCCGCCTGCGGTAATTCGTAAACCTTCTTCCAGTACAATTTGCCACGACTTGAGAAACACAAAATCGTGTCATGGGTATTGGCGATGAACAGCTTATCGATAAAGTCTTCATCTTTAACATTAGCTGCCGATTTGCCCTTGCCACCACGCTTTTGTGCTTGATAGATAGTCAATGACTGTGATTTTACATACCCTGCATGCGACAAGGTAACCACCACATTCTCCTCTGTAATCATGTCTTCCAGAGAGAGGTTGATACGGCTTTGTAAAATCTCACTACGACGTTCGTCTGCATATTCTTCAAGAATTTCGACCAATTCGCCACGAATCACCTGCATCAGGCGACCTGGATTTGAAAGAATATCGAGCAAATCCGCAATACGCTCAAGGATTTCCTTGAATTCAGCGGTAATTTTATCCTGTTCCAGACCAGTCAAACGGTGCAGGCGAAGCTCCAGAATTGCCTGAGCCTGAGTCTCGGACAAGCAGTAACCGCCATCCATCATACCAAACTCGGCGGGCAACCCCTCAGGACGAGACATGTCCGTATCAGCACGTTCCAGCATGCCACTCACCGCACCAAGCGGCCAGGCTTTGGCCATCAAACCAGCCTTGGCTTCGGCTGGGTTGGCGGAGGCCTTGATTAATGCGATCACTTCATCGATATTGGCCAACGATACCGCCAGACCTTCTAAAGTATGACCACGATCACGCGCCTTACGCAGTTCAAAAACAGTACGACGTGTCACCACCTCACGACGGTGGCGAATGAATGCAGCCAACATCTGCTTCAGATTAAGCAGCTTCGGTTGACCATCCACCAAGGCAACCATGTTAATGCCGAAAACATTTTCCAACTGGGTATAGCGATAAAGGTTATTCAATACCACCTCACCCACTTCGCCACGGCGCAATTCGATCACCATGCGCATCCCATCCTTATCAGACTCGTCGCGCAGCTCGGTAATGCCTTCGACCTTTTTCTCCTTGACCAGCTCGGCAATCTTTTCCAGCAGATTAGCCTTGTTTACCTGATACGGCAGCTCGGTAATGATAATCGTCTGTTTGTCTTTGGCTTCATCTATTTCAATCTCACTGCGAGCACGCAGATAAATACGGCCACGCCCCGTGTAATAAGCCTCTTGAATGCCTTGAACACCATTTATAAAGGCCGCGGTGGGAAAATCAGGGCCGGGTACGTATTCCATCAAACCCGCAATATCAATATCAGGATTATCCACCAAGGCGAGACAGGCATTCACAACTTCGGTAAGATTGTGCGGCGGAATATTGGTGGCCAACCCCACGGCGATACCGGCAGAGCCATTGATCAGTAGATTGGGCAGACGGGTCGGAAAGACCGCGGGCTCATGTTCGGACTCATCGTAGTTAGGGATAAAATCAACGGTTTCTTTATCCAGGTCTGCCAACAGCTCGTGAGCAATTTTAGCCATGCGGACTTCGGTATAACGCATGGCAGCAGCCGAGTCACCATCAACAGAACCAAAATTACCCTGGCCATCCACCAGCATGTAGCGCATCGAAAATGGCTGCGCCATACGAACAATAGTATCGTAGACCGCAGAATCACCATGCGGATGATATTTACCAATAACATCACCCACCACACGGGCAGATTTTTTATAGGGTTTGTTCCAGTCATTGCCCAGCACACTCATGGCATAAAGCACACGACGGTGAACCGGTTTCAGACCATCTCGTACATCCGGCAGAGCACGCCCCACGATGACACTCATGGCGTACTCCATGTACGACTGCTTCATCTCCTCCTCGATGGTTATCGGGAGGACTTCTAGAGCAAAATCAACCATGGATTATTTTAGTGCCTTTATCTTCTTATAACTGCTTTATCTGCAACTCGATCAACCGCAAACCGACCCGTCACAATCCCCACTCATATAAGCAGCAAAGTTTAGCACACTCCTAACGCCCCAAGCAGCCTTTTATAAGCCTAAGCCATTGTAAAGCTAGCCTTTCATCATTTCAGCCATCTTGACGACTGTCGGCGCCTCAACCACCCCCTTCTCGGTGACAATAACATCCACCAAATCAGCCGGCGTCACATCAAAAGACGGGTTCCAGGCATGAACGCCATCCGGGGCAATCCTCGTTCCCGCCAGACTCAGCACCTCAGCCTGGGGACGCTCTTCAATGGGGATTTTATCACCACAGGCAATGGTCATATCAACCGTTGATGTGGGTGCCACCACCATAAACTTAACCCCATGATGCCGAGCATTGGTCGCCAACGAATAGGTGCCAATTTTGTTCGCTACATCGCCGTTAGCAGCAATCCGATCTGAGCCCACCACCACCCATTTAACCTTACCCTGCTTCATCAATGTGGCAGCTGCGCCTTCAGCAATCAGCGTCACCGGAATGTTATCCTGCACCATCTCCCAAGCAGTCAGACGCGCCCCCTGCAACCAAGGGCGTGTTTCATCGGCAAACACATGATTGACCTTACCTGCCGCATAGGCAATACGGATAACTCCTAAAGCGGTGCCCACCCCGCCAGTTGCCAAGGCACCGGCATTGCAATGGGTCAATACAGCACAAGGCCCTCCTATCAACTCAGCCCCCAGCTTGCCCATGTGAAGATTGGCAGCAATATCCTCTGCATGGATCAGCTTGGCCTCAGCCAATAAGCTCACCACTGGATTAGCATCGATTCCGGCCAGCAGAATTTTCATTCGATCCAAAGCCCAGAACAAATTAACCGCTGTTGGACGAGATTCAGCTAACCGCTTGAAATCTTCTTCAATCAGGCTTTTCCAGTGCTCACTGGACTCTTCATAGCGCTGCTGCGCTGCTAGCACCACCCCATAAGCAGCAGTAATGCCAATGGCCGGCGCACCACGCACCACCATATCGCGTATTGCCCGAGCCACAGCCAAGGCATCAGAAAAGGTAAGCCATTGCTCCAGGTGCGGCAGCAGACGCTGATCCAACAGCCTCAATCCACCATCATGCCATTCAACCGCCCTGATGTTATCGTAGCTCTGGATGGACATAGTGCTCACTCCGGCAAAAAACCTTTAACAGATTCATCTTACTCCGGGAATAACCGCTCAACAACGGACTAGTCTTCTTTGACCTTAAGCAATTCCACCTCAAAAATAAGTGTTGAATTCGGGCCAATATCACTGCCCGTGCCACGGCTGCCATAGGCGAGTTCAGGCGGGATAAAAAGCTGCCACTTGGCCCCTTCCTGCATCAACTGTAGCGCTTCAGTCCAACCTCCAATCACCCCATTAACAGGGAAGCTGGCCGGCTGACCACGGCGATATGAGCTATCAAACTCAGTACCGTCAATCAGTGTGCCACGGTAATGGACGTCAACTGTAGATGTCGCCTTTGGCTTGGCACCAGAGCCTGCCGTTAATATCTTGTATTGCAGGCCGCTAGCGGTCACTTTAACATCAGACTTTTTCTTGTTTTCAGCCAGAAAGCCCTCCCCTTCAAGGCGGTTCTTTTCACCCGCTTTTGCCTCATCGGCCTCACGCTGCTGTTTAACGCGCTGAAAGGTTGCCTGTAACTCTGCCTGTGACAAACGTGGCGTTGCGCCAGCGGCAATATCCTTGATAGCAGCAATAAATGCAGCGTCATCCAATTCAATACCATCATGCTTTATCTGTTGGCCAACCTGCAAGCCAACAAAATAACTCAAACGTTTTTTATCAGTATCCAGCTCCAGTGCAATTGCTTGAGCCCCCCAAAATCCGGCAAGTACCGCCGTTAAGACTAATTGTTTTTTCATCGAATATAAGAACCTCTATTAAAATTTATCATGCATACTGCCACAAAATAATATATAAACCCAAGCAAATGAAGTTAATTGATTGCTATCAAGGCAATACTTTTTATACAATCGAACCCTTCACATCTAAATTTTAAAATAATACAAACACCTCAAAGCATGCCTTATAAAATTATCCCTGTTTTTTTACTGCTCAGTCTAGGTGGTTGCACATCAATGGTGACTGAGCGTTTCGCCAATAATCTCGGTAATGCGATACAAAGCCAGGCTGACCCGGAAATTGCAGCAGCAAGCATCCCCACTTTTATGGTGATGATGGATAGTCTGATACTGGACTCGCCTAAAAACCCCGCTATTCTCAGCGCCAGCGCCGATCTAAACGGTGCCTATGCCTCTTTATTTGCATCAAGCGATACACAGGCAAAACAGCTGGCAGAAAAATCATTACAGCAAGCCCGTGCGGCAATATGCACCAAAGTTGCTAAAATTTGCACGCAAAACAATATCAACCTGGATCAATTCAAAGCAATTCTGACTAGCGTTAATAAATCCCAAACAGGTCTACTCTACTCGTTTGGTACCGCATGGGCAGGCTGGATTCAGAGTCACCGGGATGACTGGGATGGGTTAGCCCAAATACCCAAAGTTAAAGCTGTTATGGATCGAGTGGTTGAGCTTGATGAACAATATAAATGGGGCCGCGGTCACCTGTATCTGGGAGTCATTAATAGCCAGTTACCACCAGCACTGGGGGGTAAACCAGAGGTTGGTCGAATGCATTTTGAAAAGGCCATCAAAATATCAGCCGGCCAGGATTTAATTGCAAAAGTTGAATTTGCCCGACACTATGCCAGATTGATGTTTGATCAAGCCCTACATGACCACCTTCTTAAAGACGTTATTGAAGCTAAAACTAACGTGACCACACTCAATTTAAGCAATACTGTTGCCAAACAACAAGCCAAACAACTATTGGGTACATCGAAAGAATATTTTGAGGAATAAA
>JAJRWO010000272.1 GCA_024276775.1 Gammaproteobacteria bacterium
CTCAGCAGTAGTTATGGTTTTTCCCGTACCGGGCGTTTATTTACCCAGCCCATGTTAGAAAGCAGTGGTCGTTTTCGCACACGTCATCGCAACACCAGAAATACCCGCAATACCTTGCGGTCATTTATCGACAATGGAGAGATCCATGACCTGCTTGATGCCTTTGAATATTCAGAACGTATTATCAGCGACTTTACCGATGTCATTGCTGAACTGGATGAACGTAAGCGTCAATTGGTGCGCGAGGTAGAGGCCCAGCAATTGGTCCAACAGGCCTCAGATCAGTTTTTTGATTTTATGGAAAAACGCTTCATGCCGGATCTGGCGGTGCGCCTGTCTGCCGACAGTGTGGAAAAATATCGTGATGAGATCCAAACCTTGGTTCGCAAAGCACGCCGCAAGGGTAAAACGTTTAAGGCAGAGGCTGAACGTGAGTTACGTCGCCAGGTGCCTGAGCTAATGACCGACCTCAATACCTCGGTCTATATGATGATCCTTGATGGCATTGAAAATCGCATGCATTCAGCATCAGACGTTATGCTACCCGCCCTGCGCAATGCCCTGCATGGATTTACTCGCCGTGCAGATATCATCATCCGTCAATTGAGTTTTAGCAGCACGGGCCAGCAAAGTGATCTTTTGCCTATCTGTAAGGCACTTGCCGCCTTACCAGAACAACAACAAAATCAACGCCTGCGTGCCGCCGGTGAAAAACTGGCAGAACTGCAATTTGGTTTTGTTGATCCAGCCACTTTGCGCATACATAATCACAGTGCCAAACGGATTGTCAATACACATGTGGAGACGTTTGCAGAGATGGATAAAGATGCACGGCGCAATCTGTTTGTGCAACAGGCGCTGGACCAAGCCTTTGCCGTTAACAACAGGGCGCTATGTGATTATATTATCGTGGCCTTTAACCAAGGTCATCGCATTCACAGTTCAAGTTTACCCATTAGAAACGCCCGTGAGTTATTGATGGCTGCCCATGCGATCGAAGTCGGCAGTGCCGGACAAAGTTCTGAATATCGATTTCATATTGAAGCAACAGGTCAACGCGTGGCTAACGATTATTTCAGTGAGATGGATGAATTCACGATAGAGCTGATCGAAAAAGAGATGCACTCATGATAAGTGAATATTTAAAAGAAAAATTAGACCACGAGAACCTGGGACTTAATGATTTTCGTGAGCTAATCGTTCGCCTACTCAATTACGGTGTTTTGAGCCGAAACGAAAGCCAGACCGAACAACAGTTCTATGATCGTTATCTGCGTTTAGCGCCCTGGGTGCAGGACTATTTAAGCTTGATGGATGTGCGACTCTACCATGATCAACGTTTTGAATATCTACGCGTCTATCCGCCAGGCAGTGCCATTCCCGGCATGGAAGGTAATGAGGCGGTAAACAATAATTTACGTCTGCGGCTTAATCAAAATGAAGTCTCAATGATCTTGGTATTACGCTTGCAATACGACAAAGCTTTACGCGAGGGACAGGTAGATGATCATGGTTATGTGACCGAATCACTGGAAGCGATCAGCATCGCCAGCAAAAATTTACTGGGCCGCAGCCTGCCAAACAAAGTCACTGAACGTAAGGCCTTATTTCAACGATTGCGTAAACTGCGGTTGATCGAATATCGTCAAGAAATCGAATTTGATAACAGCGAAGCCTGGCTCAAAATCCACCCGATGATCGTTAGTTTTGTAACCGATGATGCCCTGTCAGTGCTTAATGAAGATAAGACATTGACTGACAATGAGATACAAAGTTTAGAAAGCGTAAAACAGGAAGCCAGCGATGTATCTTAAGAAGTTTATCTACGTTAACTGGGGCAATATTCCGCAACAGGAATTTGAGTTCGGCCCGATCAATCTATTTTCCGGCGGCAATGGTTCGGGTAAAACAACGGCCGCTGATGCGATTCAAACGATCATGACGGCGGCACATGAAAACCTGTTTCAATACAACCCGGGGCAGGATGAATCCACACAACGTAGTCGAGGCAAACGGGTGCGTACTCTGGCGTCCTATATACTGGGTTGTGATGATGGTAGTTATGCACGCCTGGAACCTTGTGATGGTTATCTTGCTGCCGTGTTTCATCCAACCCAGGGGGAATCCGCCGTGCCGTTTACCGCCTTGATTGGTGTGCGTGCCTGGTTGGATGAGAACGGCAATCAATCGGTTGCGCGTCAGGAAGAGCTGGTATTCATGATCCTGCCTGAAGAGCAATTGGCTCTGAAGCACCTGGTGCGAGAGGATAAAGCAGGCCAGTACGTCACTCCGCTTGATCAACTGCCGGGGTTGCTGGCGCGTGAGTTTGGTCAACGCCATGTGGAAAAGTATGAAGGTAAAAAACAGTATCTGCGCCGCCTCTACGCCATTCTTCGTGGGCGTACTGATGCTGTGACTGAACGAGAAGCGATGAGTGCAGCGCGCGCATTTTCCCGCTTTATGGCCTATAAACCGGTGCAGAGCATTAACAGGTTTGTCTCTGATGAGATTCTGGAAAAGAAAGCATTGGATGAAACGATCCATTCTATTTCGAGTCAGCTTAAAACCATTCATGCGATGGAGCGTGATGCGGGTCAATTAGTTGAATCAATCGACATTCTGGATCAAGCCCGCCAACAAGCGCAGTTGTATATCGAACAATGGGTAGAGTTTAATGCCTTGGATTATAGTCAGGCCTTGTACGATTATCAGCAGGGTCAACAGCACTACCTCACCGCTAAACAGACTCAGGCTGATCTGCAACGAGATCAGCAGGATAATCTACATGAAACAGACCTAACCCAACAGCGACGTGAACAGGCACATGAGCAGCTTGTCGCGCTTGAAGCGCAGCGTCAGGGAATCGCCTCACTGCAGGAAAAAGATAAACTTGAGGCCGATAGCCGAGAGGCACAAAAAGAGCTGGTAAACCAAGGTCAAACATTATTATTGCAGGAGCAGCAGATCGAACGCCAGTGCCAGTCTGCCCTGTTAATTAGTGCCGCTTTGCAATCACCAGAATTAATGCAGGAGCTACCCCAGGCGAGCGACCTGAACAGTCAGGCGCTATGCCAACAACTTGTAAAAGAGGGGGCACGCTTATCACTGAATTTTGATCAGTTGATGAATCACGATCTCACTAATGATCTGTCTGCATTGGAACATGGTTTGGGGCAAGCGCGAGATATTCAGCGCCTGCATAGCCAATGGTATGCACACTGGCATCAAAACAATAAAGGTTTACTGCATCAAAAATTGAGCCGTGTTGTTCATCGTCGTGAACACAGTTACGAACAACTCAAAAAACAACACCTGCACAAACAGCAAGAGATTGAACGACTGGAAAACCATCAAGTCAGTTATCCCCCTTATGTTGAACGTGCGTTGGCCAGTCTGCGTCAACATTGTCCACAGTCTGATCCACGTATTTTGTGTGACCATATCGAAGTCAGTGATCGGCGCTGGCAAGCTGCAATTGAAGGTTATCTGGGCGGTGCCCGTTTTTCTATTCTGGTTGCTCCCGAATATGAAGCCGAGGCGATTCGCACAATCCGCGCCATGCCAGGACGAGATAACCGCGCGCGAATTATTCAGGGGCACAAAGCACAACGGGATGCTGAACGAATTAATCTGGAACCCGATTCCATTATGCATGTCCTGGAATTCAGTCACGCCACGGCACGCGACTATGTCATGGCCAGTTATGGGCGTGTACTGCGCGTTGATTCGGCCGACACCTTACGCCAAACCCCACGCGGACTCACTATGGAGGGAATGGCCTCCGGCGGTTATTCCATGTGGCGCTGTGACCTGGCCGATAGTGATCTGGTATTTGGTGTTGAGGCACGAGAACGCGCACTTAAAGCCAAGCAGAAAGAGCTGGATGCGATCAATATTGATTGGCAACAAAGCAATGATCGTATGCAGCAAGGCAATGCCTTGTTGCGAGCGGTGGATGAACTACAACCGCTTGTTTATGCGGATGCTTTAAGTGCCATGTTTGAATCACATTGCACCCTGCAAAAACTGGAAACATTACTGGCACAACTAAATTTTTCAGAACATAGCGAACTGGAACAACGTTTGACTGAGCTTAGAACTCAAGAAAGTGAACTGCGCAATGAAGAGGCGCAACTTAATCAACGT
This sequence comes from Gammaproteobacteria bacterium, assembly GCA_024276775.1. Lineage (GTDB taxonomy): Bacteria > Pseudomonadota > Gammaproteobacteria > Tenderiales > Tenderiaceae > Tenderia. The sequence goes on from JAJRWO010000272.1 coordinate 4,147, forward strand.
GCTGGTGAGTTGAAATCAAAACTGTCGCAAACAGGTAATCTATGCCGAAAATTAAGCGATCGCCAGGAGCAAACTCAAGAGCAGGTTGATCAATGTGAACACAACCTACAGGCGATCGGAAAGGTATGGAGTGAGTTCGATTTTGAACAACGTCTGCAACAAGCCGAGTTGGAGGCGCGCGATTTTAATTCAGCATTTTCCGCCAACCAGCGCAATGAGATACTGAAACAATTAGGGGCTAATGAACGGCGTATGGGTGATGCAATTGCGCGTCACAATCAACATTGCCGCCCTGCCGACACGGTACTTTATCAAGCTTTTGATGATGTTTACGATGCCAAATTGTTTGCTGTAATATGCGGCATTCAACAAGAGATCGACCGTATTTATAACGGCCTGAAGAACAATATTCTGGTGGAAAAACATCAGCAATTAGGCGAATTGAAAGCCAGCTTTAATAACGCTTTTGTTACCCATCTTTGTCACTCGATCTATCAAGCAATCAATGATGGTAAGCGCCAGATCGAACAACTGAATAAAGAACTACAGCACCATCGTTTTGGTGCTGACCGAGAGATGTTTCGTTTTGATAGTGACTGGATACCTGAGTTTCGTGACTACGCCCGTTTGTTTGAAGAGGTGATCAAAATCCCAATGGGGGATGATGTCACGTTGTTTGAGGCTGAACTCTCAACCAAGTCCAGCGCAGTGCGTCAACAGCTTATGGAGATGTTGCTGGCCGATGATGAGCAAAAAGCGTTGCGTGAACTGGAGCGTATTGCTGATTATCGTAACTATCGAAAATATGAGATCTATAAGGAGGTAGAGGGAAAACCACCCATTGCCTTAAGTGAGTACGGCACTGGCTCAGGTGGCCAGTTAGAAACACCTGCTTATATTATTCGCTCTGCGGCGATCACCTCTGCATTCAGATTTGCAGAGGGCAATAATCATCTGCGGATGGTATTGGTGGATGAAGCCTTTTCAAAAATGGATGAAACACGTTCGCGTGAGGTGATTAATTATCTGACTGAAAGCCTGGGACTGCAGCTGGTGTTTATTATGCCAACCAGCAAGTGTGGGCCATTTATGGATCTGATCAGCAATGAGTTCGTTTTTGCTAAATGCCCCAGCAATCAATTGCGTGGCCAGTTAAAAACCCAAGTCCATGTACAGCGGAATACCTGTAATCAGGAAAGGATAACCGAGTTATGGGCCAATCATCGACGCACAATTCAACATCAGGCTGAGCTGGATTTTATGCAGGATGTGTTGGCTGAGCCGACGTGAATGAGCTGCCGCGCTGGTTGGAAGACCAGCCTGAAGTATTGCAGATGCTGCATTGGTTTATCGATAGTTTAAACGGCAAATCTGCTACGCAAAGATCACGACCACCAGGGCTACGCATTAATCAAAAACATTTCCCCATTCTCCTGCAAACAGGCGGTGAGCAGGCGGATCAAACCTGGTTATGCATTCAAGCATTAGCAAACGAGTATGGCGTGCTTGAAATTCCACCGACTAAATCAGATTCCTTTGACTATAGATATAAAAATGCATATTTAAGGTTTTGTTTAGATGCCGAAGCAACAGTTCGTCACTGGTTGAACCGGCCTGAAGAAATATCATACCGCCAGCAGTGGCGGTGCCTGGTTCAGCGGCATGAAGATGCATTTCCAGGTGATACCGAACGGCTTACAATATCCCCGATTCAGGTAACGGGCAAAAACGCAGAGCAGATCGTTCAAGGCTTTTGTCGAATTTCTGAGCATCAATCACAAAATCTGACGCTTCGCCAGTTTAGCGCATTTTGTTTTTGGGGCGATTCAAAATTTCTTGATTCACGTGAAGCGCTTGTTCGCAGCTTATACCCCGAGTTAAAAATCATGCCCCGTCCAATCCTTATTGATGTTTATCTTCCTGAAAAAATTACAGGGGTGTTATTCATCGAAAACCAGGATAGCTTTTGTCATCTATTAAGGTATCCCGTGCCTGGTTTGGCATTGGTTTATGGACGTGGTTTTATGGCCAGTGCTGAACGCGTTCGCCAGCAAGATGGGGCGAAACTCTTTTCACAGGGGCATCAAGGTGATTCAGATTTGTTTAAGCAGTGGTGGTTTGGAAAAACAGAGCAGGACTGGCAGGTCTATTTTTGGGGTGACCTGGATTATTCCGGTTTGGGAATATTAGCTGCTTTACAGCAGTCTTTTCCGAATATCCAGGCATGGCAGCAAGGCTATGCCCCTTTATTAACCATGCTAGAACAGGGGCAAGGACATAAAGCCGAGACGACTGGAAAACAGAAGCAAGTAGACCCGAAACTGACAGGCTGTCATTATTCTAATCAGGTACTCCTGCCTGCCTTACGTAAATATGGTGTATTTATTGATCAGGAGAGGTTGGTGTTGAAACAGGATTTTAAATCCCCTACGACTCGCTGAAATCATATGGCGGGCAGTAAAACGATTCTAGCGCACCTGAAATTGTAATAGCCAGGCAGCAGCAACCCGCAATAAAAAACCCGCCGAGATAGGGATAGGCGTGCAGGCGAAAACGCTTGGTCAACTGATCCTGCGGATAGATAGACAAAATAAAGGGATGTTTATCATTCTCAGGCTTGGCAATGATATGAATCTCCGGCTGTTTGGCCCGCTCACGGAATTCAGCCTGAGCATGTAACTGGGCCGATTTGCGTACCAGCTGCCACTCATCTGTATCGATCTGACCATCTTTGTTGACATCAAACCGCTCCAGCAGCTGGGTTTGATCTTTTTTCCATTCGCGGATCAGGTCGCGGCTGATGTCAGAAGTCTTATACAGCGGCTGCCCCGGCAACACCAGCCACTCGGTGTAACGATACTGGTCACTGGAAAACAGCGAACCGCCACCTTGCAACAGCGAGGTCTGCGGCCAAGATAATGACCTTGGCCGGTTGATCAGGTATAACTCAGACATGTATTTTCAACAAGGAAACCCCCATGTCTGGAGGAAAAATCACCAATCAGCAAATCAACACATCCGGGAACTGCTCAATGCGAACATTGTTATTATTAACGCTTTCGTTGTAATACTCACGCCGGTCGGCGATTTGATTTTCCAGCCCACTGATGCGGGTCTGCAAGTGTTGAAAGCTCTCGCTGGCCTTTAA